>DAOUZE010000523.1 GCA_030665765.1 Filomicrobium sp. | reverse complement strand
TGTGGGCTGCGCTTGGCGCACACATCGCGGTTTTTTTGAAGGATGTGAGTCTGCGTGACGTGATCGATGGGATTCCTCCGGAAAAACTGCCAATTGGCGGGTCTTTGCGCGCGGGAGAGACGGTCGCTTGATGCCTTTTGTCCGCACATACCGTGATTTTAATGCGACATCCCCGTTGCGGCCGCCGGCCCGCGCTGCGGTGCTTGATGCATTGGACTGCGTCGGGAATCCGTCGTCGGTGCATTTCGAAGGTCGTTGGGCGCGCCGGGTTTTGGAAGACGCGCGCGGAGGGATTTCGAATCTTGTCAACGCTTCGCCAAGGCAGGTGATTTTCACGAGCGGCGCTACGGAAGCCAATACGACGGTTATCGGGCAGAAGCGCTGGGTTGGAATCGCCGCGACGGGCGTGGAGCACCCATCGGTGCTTGAGGCTGCGAGGCGACATGGCTCCGGTTTCACACAGCTACCCGTTGACCGCGACGGACGGGTCAGCATTGAGGCGGTCAAAGCTTGGCTTTCAACATCAGATGATGGTGAGCGGCTGGTCTGCCTGCAATGGGGCAACAACGAGACAGGTGTTCTGCAACCGGTGGCGGAAGTCGCGGAAATCGTTGCCGAAGCTGGCGGTGCGCTGCACGTGGATGCGGTGCAGGCTGTGGGACGGGTGCCGATCGATATGGCGGATTGCCCGATCTCGTTTCTGACGCTGTCCTCGCATAAAATTGGAGGTCCGCAAGGAGTTGGAGCCTTAGTGCTAGGCCCACGAGGTGATCTGCACCGGCCGCTGCTGGTTGGTGGCGGGCAGGAGCACTGGCTGCGCGCGGGGACGGAGAACGTTGCCGGTGTGGCAGGGTTTGCGGCGGCTGCGGTCTGCGCCTTAAGCGAGATTTCGGATGCCGCGAGATTGTGTGCACTGCGCGACCGACTGGAAGAGGGTTTGGCCTCGGTGACACCGGAGGCGGTTGTTCTCGGCAAGGATGTCCAGCGCCTCGTGAATACGACTTCATTCGGACTGGCCGGATTTCGGGCCGAAACTTTGGTAATCGCCTTTGACCTGGTCGGCGTAGCATTGAGTGCCGGTTCGGCCTGCTCGTCGGGCAAGGTGGGACGCAGCCACGTCCTGGGGGCGATGGCCGTCGACGAGGATATCGCGCAATCGACGCTTCGGGTCAGCCTGGGATGGTCCAGTTCGGAAGATGATGTCTCCCGTTTCCTAGAAGCATGGGCGAAGGTGACGCAGAGGGATCGGGCGACTGCAAAAGTCGCGTAACGAATATCAACGGAACAAGGCTGCCGGTCCGCAGGTGCGGGTGCAAGGTGGCAACGATTGGAAAGAAGGAGACCGGCATGCCGGCGGTTGATTCGACTATCGAGCAAGTCAAGGAAATCGACGTCGATAAGTACAAATACGGCTTCGAAACTGACATTGAGTCGGTGAAGGCGCCGAGAGGTCTCAACGAGGACATCGTTCGCTACATCTCGGAGCGGAAGAACGAGCCTGCGTGGATGTTGGAATGGCGGTTTGATGCCTATGAGCGCTGGAGAGCCATGCGTGAACCGACATGGGCGCGAGTCGACTATCCAAAGATCGATTTTGACAATCTGTATTACTATTCGGCGCCGAAGAACACGGAAGGTCCCAAGAGTCTCGACGAGGTCGATCCGGAACTCCTGAAGACCTTCAACAAGCTCGGTATTCCGCTGAGCGAGCAGGCAATCCTCGCCGGCGTCGAACGTCCCGAGGGCGCGGAAGAGCGCAGG
>DAOUZE010000346.1 GCA_030665765.1 Filomicrobium sp. | reverse complement strand
GTGATTGTGGATCGAGGCGTGGGTGGCGGCGAACTTTTGGAGAGTTTTCATGTCCCTGAACTTCCCCATCGCTCGTTCTCGTCGTCGGAACGGCTGGTGTGAATTCTCAGCCCGATTGTTGAGCCAACGACCACACTCCTGGTTGGCGACATTTCCGATTACTTTCATCGCCGCACCGTAGGAGCGAAGCCGGTCAGTCGCGATCGAACCTGGCCGGCCATAGCGTTTCATCATCCTCTTGAGAAACTTCAGTGCCGCCTTGCGGTCTCGGCGCCTTGTAGCAAAGACCTCAAGCACCTCGCCTTCGTGATCTACCGCACGCCAGAGATAATGCGTCTCGCCATTGATCCGCACACGAAGACTTCGTCCAAGTGCCAACGCCAGTGCGAATACGATCGAGCCTGAATACGACGTTTTCTGATCTCGTTGGCGAACATCGGACCGAAACGGTTCCACCAGAACCGCACCGTCTCGTGAGAGATGTTTATGCCACGCTCGAAGAGCAGATCCTCGACTTGCCCCAGCGACAGCGGATAGCGGATATACATCATCACCGCGAGGCGGATCACCTCGGGCGAGCTGTTGAAATAACGGAAGGGATTGCGCATCGCCGGAGGCTAGGGACGTGCCCTACCCAGCTCAAGCCAATTTGCTCTGACAATGCCGGCTGGAGCCATCTGCCGTTCGTTGAGCATCTCGGAGCAGAGTTACTATCGGTGGCAACGCGAGTACGGCGGCTTGAAGCTCGATCAAGCGAAGCGGCTTAAAATACTGGAACGCGAGAATGGTCGACTTCGCAAAGCCGTTTCCGATCTGACGCTGGACCGCTTGATGTTCTCGCTGACGAAGGTTGGTGGTCTTGAGATACTCGTCCGGGCAGTAGCCAAGCAGCCGCCAGCTATGACAATGTCCCGCTCGGCAGCGATTGTGACGAACCGAGCGATCTGCTTCTCAATGCGTCCTATTGTGCGGGGATCGTTCGGATAGTGCTCCTTAAGCAGTTCAGCCAATTTACTCTGACAATGCCAGACCACGAGCTTAAGGGGCGCGCCCTTCGCCGTTGCGCTTCTCGGATACTATGATCAGCATCGTCATCAGGAGTCCCGCGAAGAGCCCGCCCAATGATCCGATTATGATGGAAGATTTGAGGTCGGTCTCACTGGCGACCCCCACTGCCGCCGCGCCAGCAATAATAGAGGCGACGACGGAGTAGATGATCACGCGCACAGAAATCAGGTGCTCAATGGCAAGCGCGGAGTAGATAACCGCGAGCTGAGGAATTTTAAGGTTCCGAGCGGCGGCAGCGACAACCGTGGCCAAGAGTCCCGCTATAATTCCCAAGTATAGATCACCGACCACGTCGCCGAGCACCAGGCCGGTAAATGCGCCGACCAAAGCGCAAAGAATCAGCACAATCAACAAATTTGTGACAGTCATACCTTCCCCCCTTGCTCCCAAGGCCTTCGCTCTTAATCTTCTTGCCCAAAGCATACATCCTTTAAAGGATGCGATCCGTCTCTCCGGCTCCTCCCGGAGGTCGATGGCGACTAACTAAGCGCTTGTTCCTAGCGACTTTGCGATATCCTCGAGAGTGGCTTTTTCAGAATCGCTTATTTTCGCGCCCCCGAAACCGAAAAAGGCACCCTCTGTGCAGGCCTCTGCCACCTTATGGCTAATGCCGAGCAGGAAAATCTTAAAGCTAGCCGCTTCATCCGGCGCCTTTTCATCAAGGATTGCCGAGACCTCCCGCAGACTTTCAAGCGAGCTATGGACGATCTCAGCCGGCTTGGCGCCGCTTACGTGTTTGCCCATTGCCTTCTGAACCGTGGAACGTCCTTCGCTCGTTTCAAGATCAGCTATGACTGCCTTGATCAGATCGCTGGAAGCCACAGCCTTCGCTGAGGCTAGAGCCGACCTAGTCGCTAAAGCCTCTTTGAGCGTGCCCCACAAGCCGCTTGGATCCGCTGCCGAAACCGCTATGCCGGCTAACATTGTACTTTCCAAGATCTCGGACCACTCTGCTGGTGTGAAGCTATGTTTGTTCGTCATGGCGGACTCCTAGCGCTCGGCCCGAGCACCCTGGTTTAAGATCCAGATTATCATCAAACGAAGTTGCTTTCTGAAGCATCAGGGGGCCGAATTCATCACCACAAACCCCCAATCTGTCAGCATCACGCTCCCGTAACGAAAATAGACAAAAAACGTAAAAACCACCGAGAACACGATCGCAGTCGTGAACGCGTTGACCAAGCGGTTTTCGAAATTGATTGTGTTCCCAACCAAGTCGGAGACGAACACGAATATAGATCCCATAAGAATCAACCCGAACCAAGCGTATTCTGGCGGTAATAGCATCGTGTTGCTCCACCTAGATGGTTATTAAGGCTAACGCCAACCACACGGCTTCTGTCTCTCAGCGTCGCAGGCCTCAGCGTTGTCGACTGCTTTTCTGATCGAGCCGGTCCAGAGAGAAATCCCTAACCAAATTACTAGCCTATCAGATGACCGCCTCAAGGAGCTGGACGCATCATTGCAAATCCCCACTCCGTCAACAACACAGTCCCGAATCGCAAATAGATAGTTAGTGAAAATAAAATCGCGAACACGATTGCAGTTGTTAAAGCGTTCATGGCGCGGCTTTGGAAACTAATTAGGTTACCGATCAAATCGGATATGAAAACCACGACACCGGCAATAACAACCAATTCGAGCCAAGCGAACTCCGGCGAAAATGCCATCGCACCCCTCCCCCCTTCTTGCACTTCACAGCGATTCCCAAAAGACACGGGATAAATTGAGAGAATTCATATCATATTGCCGTTCTTGCTACAATGAGCAAGGCTTGTAGAGCGCATCCAAGCTCTTGTAGAGCGCATCCAAGCTGATGAGAGCCTGCCCGCCTTGGCTCGGGAGCTGTTCGCGGCCCAGGCGAAGGAATATGCGCAACTGCAGTCGCAAATCGACGAGGTCGATGCCAGGGCTGTCCTGGCATCGGGCCGATGAATGCAGCCGACGTCTTGCCAAGATCCCTGGCGCCGGCCGGATCGGCGCGGTGCTGCTGAAAGTGAAGTCTGAGCTGCTCCCCTGGAATCGGACAGTGACGTAAGCTACGGATTCGATGTCTGTTGGTCTTCAACGAGAGGAGATCAGCGATGACGACGCGCGAGCAGCACAAGGCCGAGTTCAAGGCGCGAGTTGCCCTTGAGGCGGTGAAGGGCGAGCAGACGGTTGCCGAACTGGCGAGCCGGTTTGGCGTTCACCCGACGATGATCCATTAATGGAAGAAGGCGCTGCTTGAGGGGGCGTCGCAGATATTCCAGCGTGGCCGCAATGCTGTGGAGCCGGTGGTGGATCCTGCCCGGATCAAGGAGCTCCATGCCAAGATCGGCGAACTAACGGTGGAATGGGATTTTTTGGAGCAAGGGTTGCGTCTGCTCCCCGGCAGGAGTGTAAAGCGATGATCCGGCCCGACCATCCCATGCTGTCGATTGTCCGGCAGTGCCGGCTGGCGTCGATCAGCCGTTCGAGCTTCTATCATGTGCCGGGAGGTGAGAGCGTGGTGAACCTTGGGCTGATGGCCGAGATCGACCGTCAGTTCCTGGAGACGCCGTTCTATGGTGCGTGTCAGATGACGTGGCACCTGCAGGCCGAAGGGCGCCGTGTGAATGTCAAACGGGTGCGCCGGCTGATGCGGCTTATGGGTCTGACGCTGATCTACAGGCGGCCGCGGACCAGCATCCCTGCCAAGAGAGGGGCACAAGGTTTACCCGTATCTGCTGCGGGATGCCGGTATCGACCGGCCCAACCGGGTGTGGTGCGCCGACATCACCTACATCCCGCTGGCGAAGGGCTTCCTGTACCTGGTGGC
>DAOUZE010000484.1 GCA_030665765.1 Filomicrobium sp. | reverse complement strand
CAAACCGGAAAGTCTCTCTTCGGCTGTCAGCTCAATCTGTTCCGTGAGTGCTGACGAGGAGCAATCAGGAACAGTCATGCTCTTTCTACTTTCACGTCTGGTGCTTAACTGATGCTCAAAGCCAAATATATCGAAAAAATTGTACTGTCGCTAATTGAAGACCAAGGCCGGCAAACTATTACGACCACTGCTCAATTCGCAACGCTACCCTTTACATCAACTGCGACTGGCACGCGCTTACCGTCCGTTGTAGCGGTGCCGACCCACTTGCCGCTTTCGTCCCTGACCAACTCGGAAACGGCGGTGTAGCCCTGTCGAAGAAGGTGCTCGCGGGCGTTCTCCATTGTGAATGGATTTCCAGAAGTGGATCCGGCGGGGGCCGCGGCCTCAGACGCTGCTTTCTTATCGGGGTCGCCAGCTATCGCATGAGAAACCAAACCTGCCACAAGAGCCGTGGCCAACAAAAGAAATCGGAACATTTTAAACTCCCTGCTTTATGTATTTTTAGCGGATTGCAGCTCGAATGCAGGAACACCGCGCTAGGCGCTAACCTGCTTCTTGCCGGCACAATTGTTCATGCTTAGATGGATGGTGATCTCTTGGAACCGCCGACTAGCTAGGCGCAGCGGTGCGAGGCTGGCGCAGAGTTTTCACAACGGATTGGGGCAGTGTGCGGGCCCTCCTTTGTAGTTCCCGGCAGCGGCCTCGAGGCTCGTGGCGAGCGCGTTGGCCAACTGCTGCTGATCGCCCTTTGACTGTTGCTCGATTGTGCGGGCAACTTTGGCTGCATTGGCGAAAGCCTGTCGGCTTGGATTGCGAGCGATGTCAGCCAGCTCTAATTTCAACGTTTGAGTTTGATTACCCAGGCCGTCTGCCGTCTGATGCCAAACGTTAAAAAGTTCGTCGGTAATTGCAAAATGCTCGACGTGCGCCCTGATAGGCATGGCAGCCTCCTTAACGGCCCATCGGGCCGTCTTGTGATATCCGCTTGGAAATAGGGTGACAGGATCCTGCAGCAGTTCTCGCCTACAGCTTTAACCAAGCAAGGGGTGTGCGAACAGCAGGTATCATATTTTTCTATAAAACGACGCTACCACTTACTTAAGTTATAGCAAAGCGCTGCTTTGGCGTTGCATGAGCGGCTCAGTGGAGTTGACCTGCCCCTGTCCGCCGTCAGCACTCACGAGACAGATTGAGCTGACGGGGAAAAGTCTCCAAATTAGGTGATGAGACACAACCCTACGCCGCGCGTCTGTCCGCTGCATTGTGAATGGGGAGATCGGGCCCCTAGAGTAAGGGATCGTTTTATCATCGGTGACGCCAATCCCGGACGCCGCTGTTGAGGCCCCCTAGGATTGGTCTGGTATGGTGTCCGCTGCTGCATGATCAATATCAATGCGACAACGGGCACGAGCTGCCTTTATCTCAGTGGATGATAAGGTTACTTCTCAATAAACCGAGTGACCCTAAGATCCTCCTAGGTTTGTTCAGGAGAACATACTTTAAGTTCTCCGCATTGCTGTTGTGCCGACGGCGCTGGCGGCGCTGTTACAATTGACGTGACCAATGAAAGCAAATCGATAGAAGTACAAATCGCGCGGATTGGCCATTTGTTCAGTTCGCTTGATCCGTCCCCATTCGGCTCGCGTGACCTCAACGAAGATGCGGAAGAATTCATCGTCGACTGGGCCAAAGAATTGCCCCTGGGTGCGCCCATCGCTATCTTGATCCATCTACCGCCCAGCGAGGCCATTCGGTCCAGGGAGATCGGACTTGGCGCTTCCGTCCTCCACTATTTTCAGAACCGCGCGGAAAAGTATGACCGTGATCTTAAGGAGCATTTCTTCAATGGATGGCGCTACCTCGCCATCGGTCTCCCGCTTCTTGCGGTTTGTCTTATCGCTAGCCAGTTTGCGGCAGCAGTCGAGCCGGACGCTCTTAGCCGTGTCATCAGAGAAAGCCTCATCATCGTGGGGTGGGTGGCTAACTGGAAGCCTATAGAGACCTTTCTGTACGGCTGGTGGCCCATTGTGCGGACACGCAATCTGTATCGAAGGCTATCAAACGCGCGGGTCGAGATCGTCTCCCGCTAAGGCTGCTCGTCGCCCGTGTCCGCGTGAGTTGGTCTGTCTACCGTCAGCGACCATGAGACAGATTGAGGTGTTTCACGAACGGAGAATCTTACTTTGACAACCCGCGAGCCTTCGATGCAGCTTGGATCTTGCGCCGGCGCCGCATAGTACGTGAGGCGTCAATGAGAATCTGCTGGTGATCGAACGCTAAGCTTGCTTTGAACCAGTCGCAGACCCATTCTACATGCTCGGCATCATCGCCG
>DAOUZE010000225.1 GCA_030665765.1 Filomicrobium sp. | reverse complement strand
GTAACAGGCACTTAATCCCGCAACGCCGGAAGCATTCAGTTCCGGCGTTGCTCTTTTTGGTCCGACGGGCTGTGTCTTTCGCGGGAGCGGCCAAACCAAAAGGAGCCGGCGAGCGGGTCCCGGGCAGTAGGTGCGGGTGCGAAGACAGGTCTCGGTAAGAGGGATTAGCGCGTGATAGTTGTCACGACCAACGGAGTCGATGGCTACCGGATCGCGCGGACGATCGGAATGGTTCGAGGTCTTTCGGTGCGATCGCGAAGTCTTGCAGGCAACATCGGAGCGTCGATCCAAATTCTCTTCGGTGGCAATATTTCCGTCTATACGCGGCTTGCCGAACAGGCCCGGCAGGAAGCTTTCGATCACCTTGTCGCGCATGCGGAGGAGAAGGGCGCCAATGCCATTCTAGCGATGCGCTACGACGCCAATGAAATGGCCTCTGCAGTGACTGAGGTACTGGCCTACGGAACGGCTGTGGTTCTGGAAGAAGATCGGCAAGTGTTGTAGTCGCGCAACATTCAAGCAAAAAATATCTATTAGGGCGTGACAACACTGGATTGGTCAGTTAAGGAGAGCGGTCCCCCAGCCAATCCAGGTGAAGCACGCTCTCGCCGATGCGAGATTAGGGGTGTAGCTCAATTGGTAGAGCGTCGGTCTCCAAAACCGAAGGTTGGGGGTTCGAGACCCTCCACCCCTGCCAGCGAACTGGATTTGAAAGCACGAAGCTGAGGTCCGCAAAGAGGGCGGCGGGCCAGTCAGACATGTGACGGATCGTGTGATAAATGCGACGATCCGAGGGAATGCCGGTCCTCTTTGGTTATTTGCTTCGAGAAGGCAACCTTGAACCCATTCCAATTCCTTCAGGAAGTTCGTCAAGAGACGGCCAAAGTGACCTGGCCGACCTGGAAAGAGGTCTGGATCACAACGGTGATGGTGCTGATCATGGTGACGGTGGCTGCCATGTTTTTCATGGCTGTTGATCAAATCCTTGGCGCAGTCCTAAACTTCGTTCTTCGCCTTGGGCGGTGAGCGAAAAATTTCGTAATGCATTGCCGGTGGAAGGCACTACCAAGTCAGGTCAGGATCGAGCGATGGCGCAGCGCTGGTACATTGTGCACGCGTATACCAATTTCGAACGAAAAGTCGCTGAGGCGATTAAGGAGCGCGCGAAAGCCGCCGGTCTAGACGAGCTTTTCGAACAAATCATAGTGCCGACGGAAGAGATCGTCGAGGTCAAGCGCGGTCGCAAGGTGCAGACGGTGCGGAACTTTCTACCCGGTTACGTTCTGGTCAAAATGAATATGACGGATCCCGCGTTCCTGTTGATCAAGAATACGCCGAAGGTGACAGGATTTCTGGGCGCGGACAATAAGCCGATGCCGATTTCCGAGGATGAGGCCATGCGCATCCTCAACCAAGTTAAAGACGGCGTCGAGCGGCCGAAGGCGACGATCACTTTCGAGGTTGGCGAGTCGGTCAAGGTTTCGGATGGCCCGTTCGCATCGTTCCAAGGGCATGTCGAAGAAGTCGACGAGGAGCGCGAACGGATCAAAGTGGCGGTTTCGATATTTGGACGGCCCACACCGGTCGAATTGGAGTTCAATCAGGTCGAAAAGGTCCCGAGTTGAGGAGTGAAAACAAAGGTCGTCAAGTGATTGACGCGGGAATCGTTAGTAGCGAGCCAGTGCCCATGACGGTCATTGGCTTCAAGTCGTGCGGGAGGGTGACGGCAAAGCACGCCGGCCCCGTTAAACCGCTAACCCTGGGATTTTGCCTGTAGGGCGGTTCCGCAAGTTTAGGGGAAAGAATGGCCAAAAAGATCGATGGTTACATCAACCTGCAAGTTCCTGCAGGCAAAGCCAATCCATCACCACCCATCGGACCAGCTTTGGGCCAACGTGGTGTCAACATTATGGAATTCTGCAAGGCGTTCAACGCCAAGTCCAAGGACATCGAGCCCGACACACCGATCCCGGTGAAGCTCACGGTCTACACGGATCGTTCCTTCACCTTCGAAATGAAGACGCCGCCAGCCACCTTCTTCTTGAAGAAGGCCGCCGGACTGTCGCCAACCGGCAAGCCGGGTTCAGGCTCTAAAGAGCCGGGGCGCACATCGGTGGCAACTGTGACGATGGATCAGTTGCGCGAGATCGCAAAAATGAAGCTTGCGGATCTCAATACGGACGACATCGACCAGGGCGCAAAGATTATCGCAGGTTCTGCTAGGGCTATGGGTATCGAGGTGAAGGGGTAAACGGATGGCAAACGTATCTCCTGAGGCCGCCAAAGAAGCCCGCAAGGCTGGTGGCAAGCGTCTTTACGCGCTGCGTCGCGATATCGACCCCAATAGTGCCTATGCGATCGAAGAGGCCGTCGACATGCTCAAGGAGCGTGCCAAGGCCAAGTTCGACGAGACGGTCGAGATCGCCATGAACCTTGGTGTTGATCCCAAACATGCCGATCAGATCGTGCGTGGGGTTTGCATGCTGCCGAACGGTTCTGGCCGCACGGCCCGTGTGGCGGTTTTCGCGCGCGGTTCCAAGGCGGATGAAGCCAAGGAAGCGGGTGCGGATGTCGTCGGCGCTGAGGAGCTCGTCCAGGAAGTCCAAGGCGGCACGATCAACTTTGACCGCTGCATTGCGACGCCTGACATGATGGGTTTGGTGGGCCGGTTGGGCAAGATTCTCGGCCCGCGCGGCCTGATGCCGAACCCTCGAGTTGGCACGGTGACCATGGATGTTGGCGAAGCCGTTCGGGCGGCCAAGGGCGGAGCGATAGAGTTCCGTGTCGAGAAAGCCGGCATCATTCACGGTGGGATCGGCAAGGCCAGTTTCTCGAGAGAAGCGCTGATCGAGAACATTCGGGCTTACGTCGACGCGGTTGTCAAAGCGAAGCCGACGGGCGCCAAGGGCACATACGTCAAGAAGGTATCGATCTCCTCGACCATGGGCCCGGGGATCAAGGTCGACGCGGGGACGGTGCTGCCGGCGGCGGAAAACTAATTTGGGCGCTTTGTTCGGTGTCCGTTGGGTACTGAAAGCGTGTCGGGTCAGCCCAAGTGATTGGGTGTCGACCTAGGTGAAAGATTTCGGGCGATGAGCCCGGAAGACCCCGTTCCCGGATTTGGCCCGCAAGGGCTGGTGATAGGACGGACCTGTCCGAGATTGCAGGTGCCGGTTGGTGAACGCCACCGGCTTAATGGAATTGCCCAACGCTCGGTAAACTTGTGTTGGAATGGCCTGCATGAGGCGGGAGAACGGCCGGTTTCGGGATCTTCGTGAAAGCGAGGTGCCGCAGTCGGTTCAAATCTTCTCGGTCTATGCCGGAAGGCCATGTGGCCGACTGGGGACAGGTGAACAGCACGTTGCTGGAAAGAGGTGATTATCAGCCTTTGACCAGCAGCAACTTGCAACCCGCAAGGCGTGACCATTATCGGCAGCCTTGCAGACCAGGAGAGAGCAGTGGATAGAGCCGCGAAACGTGAGCTCGTTGCAAACCTCCACGACGTGTTCGATGACACGGGCGTGGTGGTCGTTGCCCACTACACCGGTTTGACGGTCGCCCAGATGACCGACTACCGCCGGCGACTGAAGCAGGCGGGTGGTCATGTCAAGGTGGCCAAGAACCGGTTGGCCAAGCTCGCGCTCCAGGACACCCAAGTGTCGGGGATCGCTGACCTGTTCACGGGACCGACCTGCATTTCCTATTCGCAGGATCCGATCACCGCAGCCAGGGTCGCTGTTTCCTATGCCAAGGAGAATGAAAAACTCGTCATTCTCGGTGGCGCTATGGGGAGCAATGTTCTGGACGAAAAGGGCGTGAAAGCGCTCGCAGAGCTACCTTCGCTCGATGAACTGAGGGCCACGCTGATTGGTCTCCTTAATGCGCCGGCGACGAAGATCGCCCGCACCATCAAGGAGCCGAGTGCACAGCTTGCCCGCGTTCTTCAGGCCAAGGCGTCTCAGAACGAGGCCGCCTGACACGGCAACATGAAGCTCATTATCCAGCGTGGCAGTTGGTGAGAGACGCGCCGCGCACCGCTAGAAAAGATTTGAACCTGAAGGAAAACGAACATGGCCGATCTGTCTAAAATCGTCGACGACCTGTCGTCGCTAACCGTTCTCGAGGCGGCAGAACTTGCCACCATGCTCGAGGAAAAATGGGGCGTCTCGGCGGCCGCGGCTGTTGCCGTAGCTGCTGGCCCAGCCGGAGGTGCCGGTGACGGCGCCGCCGCTGAAGAACAAACTGAGTTCGACGTGATCCTCATCGCTGCCGGCGACAAGAAGATCAACGTCATTAAAGAGGTCCGCGCCATCACAGGTCTCGGCTTAAAGGAAGCAAAAGAGCTCGTCGAAGCCGGCGGCAAAGCGGTCAAAGAGGCTGCTTCGAAGGAGGAAGCCGAAGAGCTCAAGAAGAAACTGGAAGACGTAGGCGCCAAGGTCGAACTCAAATAACTGCTGCAGTCCTCTCCCTGGTTTGCCCAGTTTGCCCAGGGGGAGGACTGACTGCCTGGCGACGGTTTCCCGAAGTTCCCCGCAGCCAACTTGGCTGTTTCCCCAGGGGATTTCGGCGAACCGTTTTCGAGATTTTAGACCCTGCCGTTCGTGGGCGGATGGAAGGGTGGGTTGGTTTTCGCGCGGCTGAGGATGCTGCGTCTTGAAAAAGCAAAGCGCAGGGGTGGGCTGACCCTTGCTGGCTCTTGAATTCACAGCGCGGGTCGGTCCCCCGCGCGGCGCACATCAAGGAGCAGTCATGGCTGAGACGTTCACCGGTCGCAAGCGTCTGCGGAAGAAGTTTGGTTCTATCCGTGAAGTTGCTGCAATGCCGAACCTGATCGAGGTTCAAAAAAGTAGCTATGAAGACTTTCTTATGCGGAAAGCGCCGGAAGGCGGCCGGCCCGACGATCACGGTTTGCAGGGTGTATTCAAGTCGGTTTTCCCGATTTCGGATTTCTCGGGCAAGTCGACTTTGGAATTCGTCGGCTACGAATTCGAGCCGCCGAAGTACGATGTCGATGAGTGTATCCAGCGTGACATGACCTATTCGGCACCGCTCAAGGTCAAGCTGCGTCTCATCGTGTTCGATATCAACGAAGAGACGGGTTCCAGGTCGATTAAGGACGTCAAGGAACAAGACGTCTACATGGGCGACATGCCACTGATGACGCAGAACGGCACGTTCATCATCAACGGTACGGAGCGCGTGATTGTCTCACAGATGCACCGCTCGCCGGGCGTCTTTTTTGACCACGACCGCGGCCGCACGCACGTTTCAGGCAAGCTCTTGTTTGCTGCTCGCATCATTCCTTATCGCGGTTCCTGGCTCGACTTCGAGTTCGACGCGAAGGATGTCTCCTACGTGCGCATCGACCGTCGGCGCAAGCTGCCGGCCACGACGCTGCTTTACGCGCTGGGGCTCAACGACGAAGAGATCCTTGAGACGTTCTACAAGAAGGTCGTCATCAAGGAGAGTAAGCGCGGCTGGAAGATGCCGTTCGAGCCCGCCAAGTGGCGCGGCGTGGTGCCGAATTCTGACCTGCTCGATGGCAAGACCGGCGAAGTCATCGTCGACGCCGGCGAAAAGATTACCGCGCGGCGCGCTCGCGATCTGGCACAGAACGGGTTGAAGGAGCTGCTGGTTTCCTCAGAAGATCTCGTCGGCAAGTATCTTGGCGAAGACATCGTCGATATGAAGACCGGCCGAATCTACGCGGAAGCTGGCGCCGAGTTCAATTTGGAGCTGCTGGCGGAACTCAAGGAACAGAAGGTCAAAGAGTTCCCGATCCTCGACATTGACCACGTCAACATCGGCGCCTTTATCCGCAACACGCTGATGCTCGACAAGAACGCCAACAAAGAAGAAGCTCTGATGGATGTTTACCGGGTTATGCGGCCCGGTGAGCCACCGACCATAGAGGCGGCGACGAACCTGTTCTACGGGTTGTTCTTTGATCCTGAGCGCTACGACCTGTCGGCGGTCGGCCGGGTGAAGATGAACATGCGTCTGTCCGAACTCGACGGCTTCACGGAGGCCGAAGATACGGTGCGAGTTCTGCGTGCGGAGGACATCATTTCGGTTCTCCGTCTG
>DAOUZE010000531.1 GCA_030665765.1 Filomicrobium sp. | reverse complement strand
TTTAGGATTTGCATGATTTGATGTTTTCCTCGCGGCGCGCGGCGTGATGGAGGCGGGCCAAAATCGTCGGCAACTGCTCGGGTAAGTCCTCAGCAATGAGACCGGGACCGACCGCGTCTGCCGCCTCGCCATGAAGCCAGACACCCGCACATGCCGCCTCGAAAACCGGCATCCTTTGCGCCAAGAGCCCAGTGATGATGCCGCCCAGGACATCGCCGGCACCGGCGGTGGCCAGCCAGGGCGTGGCATTCTCGTTTATCGCAGCACGACCATCGGGGGCCGCGATGACCGTGTCGGGGCCCTTTAGCAGAACAGTCGCACCGCTCCTCTTGGCCGCTGCTCGTGCACGCTCAAGTTTGGAGCCATCCATAAGGTCGGGGAACAGCCGGTCGAACTCGCCTTCATGCGGCGTCAACACAACAGGCCGGCTTTTGTGCCCCGCAATTACCGCCCAGAGAGCGTTGCTGTCTGAGGCAAACGACGTAATCACGTCCGCATCGAGAACCGCGGCCGCACCAGACGTCAATACCACATGGGCTAGCAGCCGCGTTTCCTCCCCTATGCCTACAGCCGGACCGATCAGAACCGCATTCTTGCGCTGATCGGCCAGAATCTCTGCAAGCCCGCCCGGGTCCTGGAAGGGCTTAAGCATGATGGCCGTCAAGTGCGCAGCATTCGTTGCCAATGCGTCAATGGGGCTCGCAACCGTCACCAGACCTGCACCCGCACGCAGCGCTCCACGTGCCCCCATGCGCGCCGCACCTGTGCCGTCTGCAGGGCCCGACACCGCAACCGCATGCCCGCGATCGTATTTGTTGGCGTCGATACTCGGCCAATGGAATTGTGCCAGCCAAATCGAAAAATGGTTCGCCCATATCTGCGGCGCGATTGCGCTCAATACGTTTTCGGGGATGCCAATGTCGGCCACCGTAACCGGACCACATAGCTGCTTCCCGGGCAGCAGGAGATGTCCGGGCTTGCGCCTGAAGAAGGTTACCGTCCGGCGCGCATGAACGACCGGCCCCGCGAAGGTCCCCGTCGTACCATCGAGACCGCTTGGCACATCGACCGAAACGATCGGTTTGCCGGTCGCGTTCATGGCCTCAACCGCTGCCGCCGCTTCACCATCAAGGGGACGCGCCAGCCCAGCGCCAAAGAGTGCGTCGACGATAAGATCGGCTTCGTCCAGCATATGGGCAGACAGCGGCTCTGCCGGTCCATTCCATCGCTGCGCCATCACCGCAGCGTCTCCTTTAAGAGCATTGACGGGGACAAGGATCCCAACACGCACCTCGATACCGCCTTCGCGGAGATTGCGGGCCGCCACAAATCCGTCGCCGCCATTGTTACCTGGACCGCATAGGACGGTGACACGCGTGCCGCCCCCAGCGAGCCGCTGCGTTTCGTTTGCAACCGCACGGCCCGCGTTTTCCATTAGAAAAAGGCTCTCAACACCAGCCTCGACCGCTAGACGGTCAGCGCGATCCATTTGCGCGGTTGTCAGCAACTCCGCTCCCGACACGTCCTCTCTCTCCTGGTTCTGCCGCCAAAAAAAGCTGGCACAACTGTGGGCGCCGCCACGCTTCGGTGGCAATGGCCCTCACCCTATCGTCATCTAATTGGGAAAATG
>DAOUZE010000113.1 GCA_030665765.1 Filomicrobium sp. | reverse complement strand
GCAATAGTGGATTAGAAAAGGAAATTCCATGGATAGCGGCGTTGTTAAATTCTACAATGATCAAAAAGGCTTTGGCTTCATAGCACCAGACAACGGCGGCAAAGATGTTTTTGTCCACGCAACAGCCCTTGAGCGCGCCGGCATTCACGGCTTGGCCGAAGGCCAAAAGGTATCATTTGATACTGAGGCAGATAGCCGCAGTGGAAAAATCGCAGTAGCGAACTTGCAGCTCAAATAGAACTTTGAATTGCCCGCTGTCTGGTCATGCCCAGCCAGCGTGCGCAACACGGAGTTCTTTCTTCCAGAGCCGCTCTCAAGCAGGGCGGCTCTTTAGCACTGAGCGTCCCGCCTGTAATATTTTGATCGGGACAGCAGGCGGTAGGGCAAGATGCGGCAATGAATGGAAGGCATTGTGACGTTAACATGCCAGCCACAAGCGATTGCAATGCGTGCCATTCTCAAGCTGCCGCGGTCACGGCTTGCCACGCGTTCAGTGCCTCGGTCCGATACTGCCGACGTATCCGACGTGAGATCAGATGACGCTGGACGTTGAAGGTGTTGTAGATAGCGACGTGTGTTGAAAGAATTCTCGGAGCTGAACCGACTGATTCGAAACGTTGCATCCGTCGCTCTCTATGTCGGATCGGCAGGTGTCAATTCTCGGCTCGGTTGTTACTTCGCCCGCCAGTTATATGTTTGTCTTTCATCCCGAGCGCGGCGCTATAGAACTGCGGCTCATCCGTGACGAACGCAGTTGGAGCGAAGCCTTGTGCTTTGTGTAACTTGCGCATCAATTTCAGCGCAGCTTTCTTGTTGCATCGTGACTAGGCCAGGACATCCAGAACCTCGCCTTCGCAATCCACGGCAAGCCATAAATACATGGTCTTGCCACTGATTGAGATGAAGATCTCATCGAGATGCCAACGCGTGTCCGCAGATGGATAAGACCTTCTCAGCCTTCTAGCATAGGCGAGGCCAAACTTTAACGACCAGCGCCGGACAGTCTCATACGAAACATCGATGCCGCGCTCAGCCAACAGATCCTCGACATCTCGAAAGCTGAGTGGAAATCGAAAATACAGCCAGACGGCATGCTGGATAATCTCGACTGGAAAACGATGACAGCGATAGCAGAGATTGTGCATCGGCCACGGATACCACACGACCTCAATGCCAAGAATTACTGTCACAGCACCATCGCGACGCCGGCCCATTTGCTCCTCTTGCAACAAATGCCCCGCTGTGCGAGCTAAGCGCATTAAACATCGCGTTTGAATAACGGAGAGATGCATAAATCCTTGGTAGGCGTCGAGGGCGGCTGGCACGTCGTGTCAACGCCTGGTGTCTGTTCGATCATATTCCATGGTCATCAAATCGGGCTGCTGGCTTATAAGACATCGGCCCGTAATCACTGGGTTGGAAATAGTGCTGGGCTAGCCGAAACAAATTCCTGGAGACTGATAATGAGTTTGCGTCTGTCCTATCTCTTCGTGACGTTCCTTTGGGCCCTTACGTATCTAGTACTCCCCGAGACCTCGTTCGCGCAGGATCTGGGGGCCAACAAGGTTGGTCCAGAAGTTACTTCGCCCTCCAATAGCGGAACGAAGGTTGAGGCGAAACTGCCGCCTGAATTGTTAAAGCCCGGGGTCGGCATTGAGGAACTCGAATTCCGGTTGGTGCCGTTGACAAAAAGTGAACTTAAGCTGCTCGCCGAAGAATGGCTGAAGATCGTCAAGGCGAAGACCGAAGAGGTCATGGAAGCGCAAGTCGCGATCGCTAAGACAGAGGGCAAGGTCGAGGATGCTACCCGGGAAAAATTGACGCAGATCGACAGTGGTCGGAAAGAGTTGTTTAAAAAGTATAGCTCCGTACTTAATGCGTGGGAGAAGAAAGGCGGCGACGAAAAAGAAATAGCGGACTACCGAGCCTATCGCAACTCCATCATTGTCGAGGAAACTCGAACAGCGGATTTCGAAACGCTGGTGGCGCGAGTTGTCTCATGGTTGACTGCACAGGATGGGGGAATCCAGCTCGCCAAGCATATAGGTGTAATTCTTCTCTCATTCCTGGGCCTTTTGATTGTGGCGGGAATTGTTCGACGGTTTGCCCAGCGGTGGATCGGCCATGTCCCGAACCTTTCAAAACTCCTACAGGCCTTTTTGATCGCGGCTATATACTGGATCGTACTCTCCATCGGCTTGATGGTTGTTCTCTCGGCGCTCGGCGTCGACATCACGCCACTCTTTGCGTTGATTGGGGGCGCCTCTTTTATCACCGCCTTTGCCCTCCAAGACACGCTCGGCAACTTGGCCAGCGGGTTGATGATCATGATCAACCGGCCCTTCGATGAGGGCGATTATGTGGATGTCGGCGGAGTTTCAGGAACCGTAAAAGCAGTTAGCATTGTCGCAACGACCGTAACGACGCCTGACAACCAAGTCATCGTAATCCCCAATAAGAATGTCTGGGGGAACATCATCACGAATGTTACGGCTAGCGATACCCGCCGTGTCGATCTTGTCTTTGGGATTTCGTACGATGACTCGATACCCGACGCGACGCGAGTGCTTGAAGAGACCGTCGCGGCTCATCCGCTTGTTCTGAAGGAGCCTGCGCCAAACATTCGCGTGAATGAACTCGCAGATAGCTCGGTCAACTTTATTTGCCGCCCCTGGGTGAAGACTTCCGACTATTGGACGGTCTACTGGGACTTGATGAGTCAGGTGAAAGAGCGCTTCGATAACGTCGGTATTTCTATCCCTTACCCGCAGCAAGACGTTCATGTCAGGCAGGGTTCAGCGCCACCAAGTTATACGGAGGCTGTCTCGTCGAGCCATGAAAATCAAAATATCGTTCCGGCTCGTCCAGTATCGATATCGTCGGGAGACCAAGGGCAAGAAAGATCTGAACGCACTGATTGAGTAGACCACAGCTCAACAAGCTGACAATTCAGCCGAATGGACAGCGGCTCGAGCATTCCCAGCGAACTGGCGAACTTCAACTTGCTCAATCAGAGGCTGCACGAGATTACCCTAAAAGTAGCGTTGGATATGGGCATTCGGGGAAGCCTTCTGGATGGGCGGGTTCAGCCCGCTCCGCCGCTGCCGAAACAACGCGCTGAGCATTGTCCGCTTCTGAGGGATGATAAGACAACAGCAGCACATCCACTCAGAAACAATCTCTACTGCACGCGCTCAAACCTGAAGGCCCAGTGTTCTGCGCAAGGTCAGATGGCGTTGAACGTTGAAGGCGTAATAGATCGGTGCATGTGAGGAGAGGAGTCATTGCGCCAAAGTGGCGTGCGTGAAGTGCTGCATGCGTCGTTCTCGCCGCGGTACCGGGAGATGCGAATTCTCGGACCGATTGTTGGTCCGTCCGCCGGTGTTGGTGGCAAACCTTCATGCCAAGATCACTCAGTGCTGCGCCATACGATGAAAGTTAGTCCGTCACGACGGCATCTGACGAAAATCCCTATGACTTGAGCAGTTTGCGCATCAGCTTCAAGGCCGCTCGCTTGTTGCGGCGCGATTGTACCAGCACGTCCATGACCTCGCCCTCGCAATCAACTGCGCGTCACAGGCAAACGCTCTTCCCGTTGACGGAGACAAAGAATTCATCGAGACACCAGCGCACATTAGCGCGTGGGGGCGCGCGTCTGAGTTTTCTGGCATAGGCCAAGCCAAACTTAACCGACCAGCGGTGGAGTTTTCATATGAGGCATCGGTGTCGCGCAGAGCCAAGATATCCTCGACCTTTCGCAGGCTCAGAGGAAAGCGAAAGTACAGCCAGACTGCTTACTGAAATACATTAATTGGGAAGCAACGCCGACGATAGGAAGAACTACTCATCCGACGTTGATAGCACGTGGCGCCGGGCAACCCGACGAGTTAGCGCAACAACACCCTTAGCGCTCTGGAGAAGGGTAGTTCGTCAAGCCTCACGAGAGATCCTCTATCGTCCTAAAACTGTGCCATCGTTTGGTTGGAAGTTGGGGCAACACATTCGAACAGCGCTGCTTGCGACGCCACACGCAAGCTGCTTAGATCAACCAACTAGATGAACTCAAGCTCGACAGCGGCTCTGTCCCAAAGACTTTAATCACGGGCAGTCAACACATGTAAAGTTATGGACATGAGCTTTTTAAACACTGTCAGCATAAAATCCTTAAGTGAACAATTAAAGAAAAGCAGTTCGTGGTACGCCGCCGCCATTCGCCTCAAACAAACGGTGACCAGCCAGATTACCGGGGACACGCGCGACGAAGAAATCGAAAACCTGTGCCGGAAATTCAACCTCCGTGCTGAAGAGAATGAAGTGGTTACGGCGGCCCTGACCCGCATGATCGAGACCAAAGAAGGCCAGCTTTTTTTTGATGACAAGATCGACGAGATTAATCGAGAATCATTCCATAAAGGGGTCCTACTCGCCAACGCCGCGTTACAATTGCTAACTGTTAACCTGTTTAATCTCGGCATGGGACTAAAAGCGGTTTTCGCTACAGCCAATGTGACGCTTGCGCTTTACGCCCGCGGCCATTTGCACAAAGCTAAGAATGAACTACTTGCTGGCCCGATCAAGGTGCCGTTGAAACCGCAGGGTGCAGTACCGAACCTGGACAGCTGGAATGTGTGGCGCTGGCTCGTCGGTGGCAAAAGCAAGAAACAACTGAATGCCGAGCTGTCGTATAAACAGCAGCATCTCGATTATTTCGAGGCAAGGGATAAAAGGGACTTGCCCTATAAAGCTTCTGCAAAAAGAGAATTTTTCTACGCCGCCGCTTATGCGGCCAATGCCGTCACACTTGTCATCGGCGCGTCACCGATCACCCATTATTTGATCGACCTGCCCGTGCTGGATGACACCCTGACCCTTATCATTAACGGCATGGCGGCCATTGGCAATGCGGCGGCAGGTATATCCTCGCTGATCATATCAGGTAACTTGAATGCCGGAGCCAGCAAATATCACTACGAACGGTCTATGTAATTTGCGCCACGCCGCCGCCGTGGGAATGCCCCACTTGTCCCGTGAGTGCTGACAGGGAACATCTCATCTCTCCTCGCCTCAAGACTGGTTGTCATCATAAATCTCAGGCTCGTCATCATACCAATCATCATCTCATTCATCCTCAGCCTCACCAGAAGTGAAAGCCTCTCTCAACTTCTTACCCCGCTCCTCATCACGCAGCTCTCTCATCCAGTGCACATCGCTCAAACAGGTTAGAAAGACCTAGTGGTCCTCATCCATTAAATGACAATAATCCCGATTGGGCGACCGGAGCACGGTATCGGTTCAGATTTCCATCCAGGCGATCCGCTCGCTGGCCATCTGCTACACGGTGCCTCAGAATGTTGCTTCGCTGGAAGCTGAGGAATTCCATAAGCGACCCATCGAGTGACATGCTTGGAGTGATGGAAAGAAGAAGGAAGAGGGCCAAGCCGTGGGAACGTTCAGCCTTTGGCACTTGCTGATTGCAATCAGCCTAATCGGAGGCGGAGTCATCTTTGGGCTGCACATCTATCGATTGTTCAGCCGCAGCCTCAAGAAAGAGAGTTCGACTCCCTCAGCCGATTACTCAAAGCTCAAAAGTGCCGAGGACACTGAGACAATCCTACGCGCATACGAGCACGTACGCGGCGGAGAAATATGGGTCAACCGACATATTCGGGAGTTGCCGTACGACAAAGAGACCATCAAGAAGGCCATCAAGGAAGCCCTACTGATTGAACCGGATAAAAAAAAACAAACCGATCTTGCAGAGGCTTACGGCGAACTCGCGTTCTTCCAAGACCCGGAGGTATGTCTGGCGCGTGGGGTCAGCGTCCACGATGCCGCTTTCGAAGAATTCGAACATCTCTCGGAAGAAGTGCGCACGGAGGCCAACCGTAAAGCGATCACGGAGGTCCACCGTAACGAGATCTATTATGTAAACGAGCAGGCTTCCAAGGCGACTATACTCGGCTGGTGGGCTGGACTTGGATGGTATGCCTACAGCCACGGAGCCGGAGATCTGCACTTTTTCATCTGGCTCTTATTGATCTTCGGCGGAATGACCGTGGCGTCGAAAGTGATCGGTGGCGGGGTCGCCATCCTACTCGCTATTTTGACGCGGATCGTTTACGGCGATCCGGATGCTACGCCCGCACTTATTGGATGGGGTGGGCTCTTTTCGCCCATCATTGCATTCTTTTGCGCTTCCCTTGTAATTGGTGTCGTGAAGAGCGTTCTGACATCGATGTAGGCCGTCAGCAATCGCGAGACACTTGAGCCGTGGCGGGATGGCGCTCATTCCTGACAGTCATCGTCCCCCTCCTCGGGTTACGATGAACCTGAAAGTCCCTCTTACGCAATCACCTCAATCTGTCCCGTGAGTCCTAACCGGGAACACCCTCACTCCGATAGTGAGATCGCCGCTGTAAACATGCGCATGATTTTAGTTGGGCATGTCTTTTCGGGTGCCCGTCGCGCCAGAAGTTGCGCTAACCTGAACTGCCGCCTGAGCGCGCGGATAACAAGAATTAGGATCCAAGGCGAATTGCGCATGACTGCCGAAAAATGGTATCGGGATCTCATTCGCATCGACCCTTCGCAGATCTCGGTGCTGCTATTCGTGCGGGTGGCAATCGCGGTCGCAGTGCCGCTTTTCGTTTTCTGGCTCGTGGGCCATCGCGTGGCAGCTGTTGCAGGGGGCGCGACGGCCCTATTCGTATCACTTTGTGATATCGGCCAGACGCGCAGCGAGCGTGCTCGAACGATGGTTATTGCGACGCTGGCCATGTTGTTAGGTGGCTTTATCGGAGCCAAGTTTGGCGCAGAGACGTACGCAGATGAAACCATCATTGTCGTCTCGGCGTTTATTGCCGGCTGGGTGAGTAACTCGCATCCAGGAATCTCCGCAGTCGCACGTTTTACAGCACTAGTGACCGCGGGAGGCGTCGGTATGCAGGTCACTGATCCGGTGGCAGCTGTGGCGATGCTCTGCGGCGGGGCAGGGGCCATCGTCGTCGCCTATGCAATGTGGTTCATGGATGACGTACGTCCGGACGAGAATTTTATGGATTGGAGGGCGGGTGTCCGCCGGGCGATTGCGGGCGCCGATGTGGGGCTTTGGTTTGCTTTGTGCTACTCTGGTGCCTGCGCGGTCTCGTTACTCGCCGCCAAGCAACTTGGGTTGAATGATCCCTATTGGGCAACGTTCACCGTGATCGTCGTGATGCGGCGAGAGGGCGTGGCGAGCCTGAACCTCGTAATCCTTTGCACGCTCGGTACGATCGCCGGCGTGCCGACAGCAGCCCTCCTCGCGCAGCTCTCCATCGGCTACCCGCTCGTGCAGATTGTACTCGCTGCTACCGCTGCCGCCTGTGTGCGGCTCGGCTTAGCGCTTAACCCGGGCCTGGGCTACTTAGCGTTTACCGTGTTCGTGGTTCTCATCGTCGAGCTCGCACGAGAAAGCTCCGTACCGCCGAGCGCACTAGTTCTGACGCGTCTCTACGATGTCGGCGTCGGGTGCGTGATCGTGCTAGTTGCAACGGTCATCGCGGGCGTAAAAAATTGGGGCCGGCAATCGTAGATGTCAACAACGCTCGAATGTTGACTCACGCCAACGACCGAAAATTGACCCACCAGCATCTTGCCGTGTCATTGGCTTACCGTAGCGATCGGGGGATAAGCGGACGCGCCGTGATCAAACTGTGACTTACGGCAAATGACCCGGAGCAGGCATCAGAATTGCTGCCGAACCGGATGACATTTCGTCAACTTATCGGGCGGCAAGTTGTCATCCATCTCGCCAAGACAGTACCGGGCACGCAGGGAGCTTGACGATATTTACTTGAGAAGGGCAGAATTCTACGAGGACGGCAAAAAGAATAGGAAGCCCGTGTACGCCCAGCTGCCAAGGCGCTTGAGAGTGTCAAAAGTTTTCGCGCTGCTTAGCATCGCCAGTTCATTGCTCGTCGCTGCTGCCGCCGCGGCTCAAGAGGCGTCGCTTCAGGACATCGCCAAGGCGACGCATGCACTGCCGCAAATCGTCATCTATCAGGCAAAGGAAATCGTCACTCTGGACCCAGCGAAACCGACGGCCGAGGCCGTGGCGGTGGTGGGCGAGCGGATCCTTGCAGTCGGGTCCCTTGATGAACTCAAGGCCGCAGCCGGCAAGCAGCCCTATACTGTTAAGACAACATTTGCCGATCAGGTCATCGTGCCCGGCTTCATCGCCCAGCATGACCACCCGATGCTGGCGGCTCTCACGATGACAAGCGAGATCATCGCAATCGAGGACTGGGTACTCCCCGATGGGACGTCGAAGGCAGCCAAGAACCGGACCGAGTACCTGAAGCGTCTCGCCGACGCCGACGCGAAGCGTGAGGACCCGTACGAGGTCCTCGTCACATGGGGCTATCACCAATACTTCCATGGCGAACTCACGAAAGCCGATCTCGACGCCATCAGCACCAAACGGCCGATCATCGTCTGGCACCGTTCCGCACATGAATTCTTTCTGAACTCCGTCGCCGAGAAGAAGTACGGTGTGACAAAGGAATGGTTCGACAAGGTTCCCGAAAGCGCGAAGAAGCAGGCGGACTTCGCCAACGCCCACTACTGGGAGCAGGGTGCCTTCGCCGTCATGCCCCTGATTGCCTCGGCAATCGCCTCTCCCCAGCAGGTCAGGTCAGGTCTTGAGTTCGTAAAGTCCTACTACCACGCCAATGGCGTAACGTTAGGCTGCGAGCCAGGCGGCCTCGCGTCCAAGAAAATGCAGGATGCGCAGAACGCGGTGCTGAGCAATTCCTCATCGCCTTTTCGCTTCTATTTCATCGTCGACGGCAAATCGATCACCGCCGCTTACCCGGACTATAAGGTAGCCGAAGAGAGCGAAAAGCTCCTCACCTGGGGCGACGGCATGACCGCTTACCTGCCGAAGCAAGTGAAGCTTTTCGCTGACGGAGCAATCTTCTCTCAGGCGATGCAGGTGAAGGGCGGCTACTCGGATGGGCACAAGGGCGAATGGATGATGGATCCCGAGTTCTTTGCCCGAACATTTCGCGTCTATTGGGATCTCGGCTACCAATTACACGTCCACGTCAACGGCGACGCCGGGCTCGACATGGTGCTTGACCAGCTCGAGCTCAACATGCGCCGCCACCCACGCCCCGATCATCGCACCGTGATTATCCATTTTGCGGTTTCCGTCCCGGCCCAGGTGGCCAGGATCAGACGACTAGGCGCCATCGTGAGCGGGAACCCTTACTATCCCGTTGCCCTCGCCGACAACTACCGTACTAACGGCCTCGATCCCGAGCGCGCCGATCCTATGGTCAGAATGGGGGATGTGGAGAGAGCTGGGATCTCGTTTTCCTTCCACTCCGACATGCCGATGGCTCCCGGCCAGCCGCTGTTCCTGATGTGGTCCGCTGTAAATCGCGTCACGAACGAGGGCAACGTACGCGGTCCTGAGCAGCGGGTCAGCCGTCTCGGTGCGCTGAAGGCCGTCACGCTAAACGCGGCCTACTCGCTGCAGATGGAGAAAGATGTCGGCAGCATCGTGCCAGGCAAGCTCGCGAACTTCACAATCCTTCACGAGAACCCCGTCACGGTCGATCCGATGATGATCAAGGACATCGCCGTCTGGGGCACCATCCAGGAAGGACGCGTCCTTCCCGTCAAGCGCGCAGGCGCTGCGCGACGGGCAAGCATCGGATCCAACAACAATTACGCAGCCGTCACCGCGCCGCGAGAGGCAACGCCAGAGCCGGACGCCGATCTGTCGAAATTCGTTGCCGCGAGGCTCGTGCAATTGCTGAACATCCATCGTAACCACTGACCGTGTGGCGGTTCGGATCTCCCGGCCCGCCATACGTATGGGCGCGGACGGCGCCACACTCCGCATAGTTCATGAAACGATCCTGATGGTTCTTATTCAAAGTTTCCGAGTGCGCCAATTTTGATGCTGACCCGGCAGGTGGGATGCATCGAATAGAATATTGGCGGCGACATTGTCCAGCCCCCGAGTTATGGGCCACTTCGATGTAGAGTTTCCGGAACGGTGAACTTGACCCTGTTCTTGGACCATTCGGAGGTAGAATTTTCCGGCTCTATCGCTCATGGCGGGCTCGTTGCCGGTGAGCGACCCAGCAGCGCTGACGGGGTTTGGTACCCAAGTGCGCTGTGTGGTCGGACGTCATT
>DAOUZE010000493.1 GCA_030665765.1 Filomicrobium sp. | reverse complement strand
ATTGCTACGCACCGCGCGGTGGCTTGCGACACGGCTTGAAAACGAAGAAAGTCAATCTGCTTGATCAATTGAGGCTCGCTATGCCCGGACTATTTGGAAAATTTACGCTCATCGACGTCCTCGTCTACGTGGGCGTCGTTGCGGTAGCGATCGTTCTGGTCCGGTTGTTTGCGCCGCGCTACTACGACAAGGCCGTGGCGGTGAGCTCTCTGGCTCTATTCGGCAGCTTCCTGCTGATAGTCGGGGTCTGGGTCGATAGCATTTCATTGCGAGTTGTTTTGCTCATCGCCTTCGCGATGGCGACCTACGATTTCTGGCTCGACGCCTTCTCGAAGAAGAACGGAAACGGCAATTGATCGGCCATTCGAGCACCCCAGAAGGATGAACCAGCGCTGAAGGAACGCCTCAGCTGTCGTTCAGACGCCATCCGCCAATCTCCTCAGATCGGAAGCGCCCGCTGACAGGGGCAGGCGCCGCTCAGGGAGAGCAGCACGATGTTGAGATTGGCACTGGTAGCAATGTTGATAGCCGGCGTTCCCGTCATGGGTGCCGGAGATGTGAGCGCCGCCTCCGGCAAAACCAAGGCAGAAAAGTCAGCCAAGCGTAAAGCCGAAAAGAAGTTCGGCAGGAAATCTGAAGACAGGATCGCCCATAGGTCGAGAACTGGTTCCAGCCGCGACAAGACCCACACAAAAAAGAAGAAAGAAAAGTCGAAGACCATCACGACAAGGGTCCACGAATTCAACGGCGGGGTTTACAAGGTCGCGCGCCGTGGCAGGGACTGGGTAGCCCCTTACGTCAGGTCAAGCCATTACCGTTCCTCGCACTACAAGCGAGATTATTACCGCCACCAGCGCAAGTGCAGCGTGGCCGCCAAGAGACGCCGGGGTCGGGGAGGTCGGATTTGGGGCATCGCCGGACACAAATACGGTTCTCGCGCCTGCCGCAGGGCGATGAAGGAATGCCGTCGCGAATTGCGCCGCCACAAATCTAGAGGCCGCAATCCATATGCGAAGTGCGTTATTATTCACCGCGGCTAACGGCCGAACGGTCCCACTAGAGACAAAAGGCAGTCCCCATTCTTTGGGGGCCGCCTTTGTTGACTGCGGGCAGATCCTGAGCGGTCAGGTTACTTTGAAAGGCATATCTTTGCCGGCGAAAGCGGCATCGACATTATCGAGCGCTTCAAAGCCCATTTGGTTGCGCGCTTCGATCGCCGCGGAGCCCAGATGCGGCAGCAGGAACGTGTTCGGCAGCTCGTAGTAGCCTTCATTGATCTGCGGCTCACCAGCAAACACGTCGAGACCAGCATAAGAAAGCCGGCCGGACTTCAGTGCCGCGATCAGATCCTCATCCTTAACGAGGTCGCCGCGTGCGGTGTTCACGACGACTGCGCCTTGCGGCATCTTCTCGATCGCGGATTCATCGAAGAAGTATCGCGTTTCGGGCAGCGACGGTACGTTAATTGAGAAGAACTGGGAGATCGCGAGAAGGCTGTCCAGGGTCTCGTGATATTTGGCACCATTCTCGTCCTCGGGCTTCGCCCGCATGACGTCGTGATAGTGGATCTCCATATCGAACCCACGCGCCCGCTGCGCAAGCGCCCGACCAATCTTTCCAAAGCCGAAGATGCCGAGCGTCTTGCCATCCAGCCGCTGACCAACGAGTTGCAGGGGCGCCCAACCTGGCCAGCTCCGGGTCCGGATCATATTTTCGCCTTCGCCCGCGCGCCGTGCCGAACCAAGTAGCAAGAGCATCGCGATCTCGGCCGTTGCGACCGTGACACCATGCGGTGCGTTGCCCACTGCGATGCCGCGAGCCTCAGCAGCTGCCAGGTCGACATGATCGTAACCAATCGAAAAGGTAGAAATGATCTTGATATGCTCGGGAAGCGCAGCAATCACGTCTTCACGCATTTTATCAGTGATAGTGATAACGATCGCATCCACATCCGCAGCCTTTTCGACGATCTCATCGGTGGTCATCTGATGATCGTCGGCGTTCTGGACAACCTCATAATCACGGCTCGCGCGAACCTCGATGGCTTCCGGCAAGCGGCGGGTGATGAGCAGGCGCTTCTTCATCTGGCTGGCTCCTCCTCCTTGGGATTATTAGCCCTTCGGCGGTTTTTATCTGACGCTTGTGCCGCAGCCACCGCCCGCTGACAAGACTTTCGTAAAAGAACCGGCGAGCCGATCTGATGTTTCATATCCA
>DAOUZE010000403.1 GCA_030665765.1 Filomicrobium sp. | reverse complement strand
ACACCAGCGCCGGGGCCTGGTCAAGTTTTGGTGCAGGTTTCAGCCTGTGCCGTTTGCCGCACCGACCTTCACGTGGTCGATGGCGAGCTTTCGGAACCGAAACTCCCGATCATTCCAGGTCACGAAATCGTTGGGCGCGTTATTGCCCTCGGCTCAAAAGTCACCCGCTTCAAGGAGGGTGACCGCGTGGGTGTTCCCTGGCTCGGTGAAACATGTGGAACGTGCTGTTTCTGCAAAACCGGGCGCGAAAACCTCTGCGATAAGGCCAAGTTTACAGGCTACCAGATCGATGGAGGTTTCGCGACACATTGCACCGCCGATGCCAGCTACTGTTTCACCATCCCGCACAGCTACGACGATGTGCACGCAGCGCCGTTGCTTTGCGCGGGCCTTATCGGATATCGCTCGCTCAAGGCTTGTGGTAACGCGCAGCGGCTCGGCATCTACGGGTTTGGCGCAGCTGCCCATATCGTGGTCCAAGTCGCGCGACATCAAAAACGGGAGGTCTATGCCTTTACGCGGCGCGACGACGTAACGGCTCAGAACTTCGCGCTGTCTCTCGGATGTGCGTGGGCCGGTAGTTCAGACGCGCGCCCACCACAACCGCTCGACGCTGCAATTATATTTGCACCGGTCGGCAGTCTAGTCCCGACTGCATTACGAGCCGTAGCGAAAGGCGGCACGGTGGTCCTGGGCGGCATCCATATGAGCGACATTCCGTCGATGCCCTACGAGATCCTGTGGGGTGAACGGGTCGTGCGCTCGATTGCCAATCTGACCCGCCAGGATGCTACAGAGTTCTTAGAGTTGGCCGAACACTGCAAAGTCGAGACAACCGTCGAGCCGATGCCTCTCGAGCGAGCAAATGAGGCGCTCAAGTGCTTGCGCGAGGGAAAGCTGACCGGGGCAGCCGTCCTGGTTCCATGACTTAGCGGCCAATCACTCAGACATTCCCCTTTGAGAACTTCCCGAGCCCACCGTGGCGCTGCTAATCACGGAAGCGCGGTTAACACCAACGACAACCTCACTATGGATCCAAATCAGGAGGCGACCGACATCCTGCCGGTGCCTGAAGGCTTCGACTTGGTCTAAGCGGAAGACACTAATGTGGACAGGCGCGTTATTGTGACAATACCCTGAATGGTGTTGATCCGCAGGCCTGGCTAACCGATGTCCTTGCTCGCATCGCGACCACAAAAGCAATCGGATCGACGAGCTGCCGCCCTGGAGCTATGCTCAGAACAACTGAGCCAGTCCGGGTGCTGGACGCTCACAGTGCGCCCGTACTGCTGTCGGGTCCGCCGTCGTTTGTGAGGACTGTAATTCATGCGCCAAACACCCCTCTTCACGCGTCACATTACGAGCGCTCTAAAGGTCATCAACCTCAAAGGCGTTGCCCGGGCGGTTGAATATGTCGGCCATCGCGCAGAGCACAAGGCGATCCGCGAGGGGGTGAGCATTTGCGACGCATCGCATCTGGGCGAAGTGGAAATCGAGGGGTCGGACGCCCTCAATTTTGCCGATCATATCCTGACAAACGACATCGCCAAACTGCCGGTCGGCAAAGCGGCCTATACCATGATGTGCCGAGAGAACGGGCACATTATCGACGACCTCATTTGCTACCGAGTGGCGGAACAGCGCCTGCTATTGGTCATCAACGTACCGATGATCCGTGAGGATTTGGCATGGATTCATACCCATGCCGCCGGCCGCAATGTGACGGTGCGCAATCTATCAACCGACCTCGCGATCATTGCGGTTCAAGGGCCGCTTGCCATGGAATCCATGCAACGCATGTCCAAGGCGGATGTGTATGCGATCGACTATTTTGGCTGCGTGGAAACGGAAATCGCGACGGACGACATGGTCGTGCCGTGCCTGCTCACCCGCACAGGGTACACTGGCGAGATCGGATATGAGATCATTGTCGACCGCGATCTGGCCACGCGCGTCTGGGATGCGCTTCTTATCTATGGCCGTCCGTTGGGGATGATACCCCATGGCGTCGCCGCACGGGAGAGCACGCGGACGGAGGCCGGTTATCTTCTCAACGGAAACGATATGGATGGCAAAACGTACCCGGAAGAGGCGGGCGTTAAATGGACGGTCCGGATGGACAAGCCCTTTGTCGGTAGGGATGCCATCGCAGCCATGAATGAAAAAGGCTATCCGCGTAAATTGGTCGGAATTGCCATCGACGGGTCGCGAACCGTGCGATACGGAGCGCCAATCTTCGCAGACGGCGCACGCGTGGGAACGATTACCAGTGGCCCAGTTGGCCCTGCGCTTCTTGGACGTCCCGTCAGCATTGGCATGGGGTTCGTGGAAACCATATTCGCGATACCGGGCAGCAATGCCGATATCGAGGTGGAGGTAAACGGTCAACGCCTCAAGGCACGAGTCGTCAAGATGCCCTTTTCCAATCTCAATCCAAGGGCGCCGGCGAAGACGAAAACCCTGTCGCCGTTCGATCTACTCTATACGCGCGATCATCTCTGGCTGAAAGAGATTACCCCGGGCAACTGGATGGTTGGGATCACTGATCCTGGACAGCGAGAGTTCGGCGAGCTTATAGATCTTGCTTTGCCCGATGTTGGCGTACCGATCGCCTCAGGAGATGGACTGCTTCGCCTTGACGCTTATCGGGGCGCTGCGACGTTGCTCTCGCCGGTATCGGGACGCATTGTCGCTCGCAACGAGCAAGCCCTTTCCGATCCTTTCCGAGTCAATCAATACCCCTATATAGCGGGTGGTCTTCTAACGATCGAGTCCGACGGGGCCGACCCTGACCTGTTGACTTTTGCGGACTATCGAGCGGAGATACGTGAATTGTGGCGCTATGAGACTTGGTCGCAGACGAAACGCACTACGTGAGGTGTTGTCACGGTAACGCGCCTGCTCAGTTGATGCCATATGCTAACAACGTCCGATGAGCAATTCTTCCTATCGTCGCCATCGCTTCCCAGCCGCTTTGATCCAGCAAGCGGTCTGGCTATACTTTCGCTTTCCTCTGAGCCTGCGCGATGTCGAGGATATGTTGTCCCAACGCGGCATCGATGTCTCGTATGAGACAGGCCCAACTAACCTTCTCCAAAGCTCTGTAGATTCTTGGCCATGACTGAGAATAAATCTTATGCAGATCGCTGTCTGGCAGAGGCTATAGCCGCTGCGGTTGGTGTTGGTCATGGCGTCTTGCTTCAGGCCTGTTCGCTCCATCAGTAAATTGAATTGCCGCTCAAATCCAGG
>DAOUZE010000047.1 GCA_030665765.1 Filomicrobium sp. | reverse complement strand
CTAAGAGAGCGGCGCAATGATCACAGACGAAAAGAAATCACCTACTAGCAAAGCCAAGAACCGTGATCGCGGTTGGATGAATCGCTTGATACCGTTGTTCGCCGTCTCCGGGGTGATGCTATCATTGTCGGTCGTCTATTTCGGTTATGACTATCTCGTTGCTCGCACTTCGCCGTGCGAAGCTATTTTCCAACAAACAGCCATAGGGCTCTCTACAAAGATTAGTTTTCTCAAAACAAACGGCGAGTTCGAGATCGGCCGGGAACCGCTGGTCGAGCTAACGGAGCGCGCGCAGATGACGGCGCTCAATCTCAAGACCTGCTGTACCGTCTTGGATGCCGGCCAACTCAACCCTGAGCAATTCCTGCAGTGCAAAGCAAAGGCGCGAGAATACGAAAATCGCGTCGATGGCATAGTCGCCGCCGTCCAAAGCCTTGATTCATCCCGTGGCAACGAAACGACGGTGCCGGCGGCCAACGACACGAAGGCTAACGCCCCCGCATCAGTAAATCCCACCAATTCTGCCACGGCAAAGGCGTCTATCGAGTCGAATCTTCAAGAGGCGAGACAGATATCACAAGAACTAAATACGAAGGTTCTGGATGTTCGCCGCGAGCGAGCGTTGGAGACGCTTGAACTGATCACACCCACGGACATTGATGTGAGCGCCCAAGAGCTCGAACCTAACGATAAGTCCTTGAGTACGAACAAGGTCCAATTGAACAAATGGGTCACGGCTTCAATCGGGTCCGGGACAGACGCCGACTTCTTTTCCTTCACCACCCCGCCGAGATATCGTGATTGGATCAAAATCGAGCTGGACAATCGCTCGGCAACACTGGAACCTCGATTGGAGCTGTTCAATTACGAAAAATCGAGCGTCGGGAACAGACACCTAACCACGCCTGGAGCCAATCTGTCCTACAGCTTTGTTGCTGCACCCCAATCAAAGTATGCGGTCAGGATAAGCAACTACTACGGCAATAGCGTGGGCGCCTATCTCTTCAGGGTCACTCCAGCGAAAGCCTACGATTCTTACGAGCCAAACGACATCATTCTCAATGCATCCACCATTGCCGCCGGCGAAGAAGTTGAAGCCGCGATCATGGACGGACAGGACAAGGACTTCTTCACGGTCAAGGCAGACACGAACGCGAACCAAATGACCGTCAAACTGACAAACAGATCTGCAACGCTCCGACCTAAGCTAGTAATTTACGACGCCAACAAATCCCAAATGGCCTACAAACACAACACGACCGGAGGCAGCGACATCAGCGTTTCCATAAACGTTACGCCGGCAAACAGCTACTACGTGCGTGTTAGTGACTATTATGAGGGCGCCGCCGGCGCTTACAATATCAAGGCCACCTTCACGCCGTGATGCGATCCGCAAAGCTTATCCCCCCCGCAACAGGCACTTGGCGATACAGGCCCCCAAGAAGCTAACATTTCAAACAATTACAAGATATAAAAGTCGTCATGTTGTCTGTCTCAGCACCCGTCCAACTCTCCTAACTTCGATCGGAATTAAGATCGCTCAACCAAGTGTTCGGCATCTTCCGGTTTTTGTAAGGTTTCACCCAACGAAAAAACTCACGAATTCCGGTGCCCATGCATTTTGCGATTGCTACATTTCAATGCATTGTTGCTCTGAAGTGGCCCTCGAGAGTCTGGGTCATCATCTCAACTTCCTCACCCTCCAAACGGCCATGGTGCGACAAGAAATCCTCAATATCGCGGCCCGAGTAACGACCCATCAGCCTACCATTCCTTATGATCAGCCTTGAGCGAGCGAGCTCTGCTGCTCGGTCGTGGCAAACTCGGCATTTATCACGAAATACCCGCCCTCGTGCATGGATACCCAAGAAAAGATCCAACAAAGCATCGATTTGCCGTGCACTCAGACCTCCGTGCCCTTCCGTGAGAAATTCATGCAGCCTCTTTGACGTCTTGCGACCGATGCCGCCGCCGCTTGAATAATCAATCGAGCCATATACAAAATCACCAGCATGCGCAGCATGGCATCCAGAGCATCGGTCCTCATAAAGGCGATGGGGGTCGATGGTTTCAGCTACTACGCATGTTGCAATCGAAAGCTTAAAACACACAAGCAGCGATATCAGCAGATTGCTTCGAGTAGCCGCGCACATGGCATTCTCCTCCGCGCTGAATTCTGACTAGGCACGCATCGCCCAAGACGCAGACCGGCACGGGGTTGTTCTCAAGGACACCAGCCCGCTTCTGACGGTCGTTTCGAGCCCCCCCGCCCAACCCCAGGCGGTCGACACAACCCTCGAAACAGATTGGCCCATGCGCCAGGTCAAGACTTCAGCATTCCTCATGAGCATCATATAAGGCTATGGCCGACCAATCGAACGCAGTATTGAGGATTAGTCATGTTGATCCGCCTCGCCAAGGTAGTGCTCGTGTTGCAGATAGGCATGTTCGCAATGCTTGTCGGCGTAGACAACATCATTGATTACAATTCAAACTTTGAATTTGTCCGGCACGTCTTATCGATGGATACGACATTCCCCGATAACGCGTTGATGGACCGCGCCATCACGGACCCGAACCTCCATCATTTTGCTTACGCGATCATTATAGCTTCCGAGCTCATCACGGGCGCCCTATGCATCGCTGCAGCGATCTTGATGGCGCGACACTGCTCCGCATCCGCTGTCCGCTTCCAACGTGCAAAGAACCTGGCCGTTGCCGGCCTGACGTTCGGCTTCACGCTATGGTTCCTAGGCTTCTTGACGATCGGCGGAGAGTGGTTCCAGATGTGGCAATCCGCGAAGTGGAACGGGCAGCAGGCTGCGTTCCGGTTTATCGCTTGCGTCGGCTTGGTGCTTGTCATCCTTGTTCAGCCGGACCAGGATCCACCCGCCGCAACCCCGGAAAAGGATTCCGAATGATCGTTGTTGGTCATGCTGGACATATCTTCGGCCTGGAGGCGGGAACCGGACGCGCATGTTGGTCTATAGACCTCGCCTCATTGGACCATTGCAGCGATTGTGCTGGTGAACCTGTTGAGATCCAGCCCATGAACGATGCTACGGCTTACGCTGCATGCGCCGGTCATGTTTTTCGTATCTCACTGAAGGATGGCAGCATCCGTTGGCATTCAAACCTTCGCCAACGCGGCTCATCAGAAACCTCAATGGCGGTGATCAAAAAGTAGATACTTTCAAGGCCTCGACGTACGGAAAAACCCGCATAGCTTTCCAGCAGCCGTGCTCGATCAATCTTGACGACAACCCCGCAACAACTCGTCACCGCGAATGCCCTTCAGTCCGCCGCAAATCGGGCGGAGTCAATTGCTAGCTTCCGGCAATCTGAAACAGGGACCTATTGTTCAGCGCATGTATATCGGACCTGATGATCGTCGACGGAGTCTGCCCCTGCTGGCAGGCGGTATTCAACTCGGCCTGCTTGCGGCTGCACTATATTTCAGTGCGCTCTCTGCGATAGCCAATGAGCCAGCAGGCGCATCCGTCGGCACCGGCCCCCTGGTGGTGACACCGAAGGGCGACGACGCGGTTCTAGAGATAAGCCTCGATCAATGGAACGCCTACTTGGATCGCCGCGAACAGCAAAAGATTGAAGCCGCCAAGGAATTCGCTCCGGAAGGGCTTCAGCTCCCGAAGGGACGGATGGCATCCGACAAACCGCTCAACATTTGGAGCACAGCGGAAGTCATGGGTATCGCCGTCGATCCAGCCGGACAAGGTCATGCGACCGCTTTAGGGGCGGCCCTAAAACTTGGCCACGGTTTGAACCTGGGAGTCGGCACCGAGCGCCACGAGGATCAAGACCAAGAGAAGTTTATCAATAAAGCCGGCCTACAGGCCCGCTTGAATTTCAACAATTGGAAACTGGTACCGCAAGCAACGCTTATCGATGAGCAAACTACTAATCGCAGCGGCGCGACCGACGACACGACCATGCCCCACGGTTCGGCGACTGCACTAGCCTCAACACGAATAGAACTAGCGCCCGAGATCCGCCGCTCGATGAAACTAGAAAACGGCGGCATCTTGGAACCTTTCGTCAACTTCACAAGTCAGATCGGCCTAGACGGCTCCGTGGCCGAGAACGCCACCGGCGACAACACCATCGACAAGGTCGGGGTCGGTCTCAATCTATCTCAGCCCGATCAGTACAAACTAGAAGCGACCGCCGATTTCGATGGTCTCGGTGAGAACGAGAAGCAAGAAATCAACAGCCGCGTCAAGCTGACGGTGCCACTTGATTGAGCAATCTCAGTACTGAGGTCCTGCGTCGATCTCCGGCCGTGTCGACGCCATGAAAATATCAGCAACGCTGCGCTCGCAGCGCAAGCGCAGCGGGCCGACACAATAAAGTCTCCATTAACGCCCTCCACCACGAAAGAATTCGGGTTCCATTGGCCCACTGATCCAGATCTATCCAGGCGCGCTTTGGGAACGGCTATAACGAGCGCTTCAACGGAACGCTGCACCGCGAGGTGCTCAGTGCTGAGTGGTTCTCATCGATTAACCAGGCTCAGGTCATGTACGGTGCTTGGCTCAAACAGTACAACCACATCCGCCCACACAAATCACTCGGCATGCGCGCACCTGTTCCAGAAACGAGTAGATAAACGGTGGCTCGGTGGCCCAGACATCGAGGGCTGGACACTCAAGCTCGCATTCCTCCCGGACGTTCAATCGCCCTCCACACTGGAGTCGAGTGGAAGCAACAGCGCGACATTTCCGACTGTTGCGGATTCGCATCGCGCCATCTCAATCAAATTCTGAGGCTACTCGGTTTTGTGGAAGGTGATTTGCGGGCTACAGCGCCACACTAAACGTAATGATAAATATCCGGTCTGTTTTGTGTAGCCCCGCCATGGGTAGAGTTTGGAGCGCAATATGAGAGGTGAAAAAGAATGCGTAGTCAACATATTAGTGCCGCTGGATTAGCAATTGTCTTAACTTCGTCAATGGCCGCGCAGGCCGCAGATCTGGGTGGGTATGAAAGCTTTAAAGATGCCCCCCCGCCCGCACCTCGCTTCACTTGGAGCGGCGTCTACGGTGGCCTTAATGCCGGCGGTGGCTGGGGAAAGTCGAAAGTGACCGAGAGCGGAAGCTTTTTTACTGACGATCTCGTCGGAAACTACTCGTCGTATAACGTCAATGGATTTATTGGTGGGCTCCAGGCTGGAATGAACCGCCAGTACGGCAACTGGGTCTTGGGTGGGGAATTTAACTTCAGTGGCGCGAACATCGACGGGTCTTCGGGTAACTGCGAGTTCACTGGACCTTCTGGTGGTCCATTCAACGTAGCCCAAACGTGCAGCACTACCGTAAACTGGGTGGCTTCTGGCCTTTTCAAAGCTGGTTACGCATGGAACCGCTGGCTGACATACGGCACTGTTGGTTGGGCGGTCGCTGGCATCGACCATAAGGCCTCCTACACCGACGATGATATTTCGTTCGCAGGCGCAGAGAACGAGACAGCCGACGGCATCGCTTTTGGCGGCGGCGTTGAGTACGCCTTTACCAATGACATGAGCTTCGGCGTTGAGTACACGCGCATGAACCTCAAAGCTGATGGAGATGGCTTTTTGCCGCTCTCGACCGGCAGTCGCGATGTTGACCTGAATGTCGTTCGAGCAAAACTCAACTTCAAACTGGGCCCCGGCTCTAAGCTTTAATGAACAGACTCCCGGATTTGGGCAGCCCAGCAATAGGTCACAAACCTGTCTGGGCTGCGCCAGTCTTCAACGAACATCGAAGTTCGGGTTCCACTATAGGCATTCGTAGCTCCATGCACCCAATGCGGGGACTACGTCAGCTCGAGAGCCTAAAAGTAGAAATTCAAAAGAAGTCACAAAGTTTCGACTGACTTCGCAGATTGATTGGCGCGGGATTTGGTGTGTGATGGTCCAATTAAGCGATAACGATTACGCAATGCTCGAATTATTGGTGACGAAGCCCATTGGTGTTCTTCCTCCTTTTCATTCATGGATTGCCGAACAACTATGCGAAAAGGGGTTGCTACGGAATGATGGCCTCCGTTGGCATCCAACGGCCACAGGACTTCGGATTCTCGGCTGCACACTTCATTAGGGTCGAATGCCTGGAGCGGAGTGTCACTCCAAAGCCTGCAGCTCGTCGGCTTCAAAGTTTTGCCTCCATGCCTTTGGCGGGAACCCAAAACTCAGGAGACGAAGAGCAAAAGCTACCGACGAACGCAACTCTGGCGTTCGACCAGCAGTACCGGCGTTGGATAAACAGCCCCCTAGGATGGACGCAACCTGGCTCAAGCAGACAATTCGATATGAGTTACGGATTTGCCATCGCACATCGATAAACCGTTAGCGTCGGCGGACTTCTTACTCCAGCCCAGAAGGCTTTTATTACGTTGCAGTGCCGTCTCTTTCAGAATGAGCTTACTTTTTGCCACAGCATCTTCTCTAGCTGATTGATGCCCTGAAGCTCAACATGCCCGAGCAGGGCGTCGTCACCTTCTGGCGAAGCACCCCGTTGCAGCTTTTATGGGAGACGTTGACGCGTAATTAGAAACAGGAAATTCCCAGCGAAAAAATATTAATAAATCATCTTGGGCCTTGGCACCGTGATCTGCTCCTCCGAAGTCAGCTCGATGGCCTCACGGGGCTCCATGGCGTCTAGGGTGCGTTGGGCCTGTTCGTGCCACAGCCCGAGAACAGCGGGTCTGTCTGGCAGTAGCCAAACCGTAGCGGTGATAATCGCCGAGGTAATGGTAAAAGAGATCGCCCACGAACCCGTGTTTAGCATGACACCGACGCGATGGTTTCGTTTCTTGCGACGCATCCAATCGGTAATTTGAGGGGGTAGCTGTTTTCCGACATTGGCTGCCGGACGCTCGCCAAGACGCTCAAGGGGAACGGATGCATCGCAAAAAGCCAGCTCGGCCTCTCCGCTCCCTTCAACGGGATCGTCAGATAATTGATGCGGACTAAGATAACCGTTGAGCATGACGCCTCGTAACGCGAGTACACTGGCCGTTAATTATGTTACCGATTTGTTGATAAATTGTTTTCAGCAGCCTGCGTCTCTTTAAGGCAGCGCATTTCACCTGACGAAAGGTAGCCGAAGGCTACTTAATCCGTTCTGCCTCGTCCTGCTTTCCGCACCAGTTCGCCGGCCGAATTTACCTCGGCGAGAGCCCCACCACGCCTCACACCAATGTCCCTGCATACACCAACCCACTGATCGGACGTCGCGTGCCGATGGTCGTTTTGAGCGGCGCCCCAAACCTCGTAAACCCGCCCAGACCGACGCGTTCAGCCAGCCTTTAAGGCGCCGGTGGTCTTTTGTTATTGTTGACGCAAACCGACCGCAGCGCGGTCATAAATCAATTAAGGGCCGGGAAACGTTTGAGAACTTTTTAAAAGCGACGAGCTTGATCGCCGCGCTCGTTGTTGCCGTTGGGCTTTCAACCACAACAATCACTGTAACTTCTGCGGCAATCGCGACACCGGCCGAAGCCGGCGTCTTTGAGAAGGCCAAGAAGGGTCTGAGTTTGGTCGGCAAAGGCGCCCGCTTCGTCGAGAGAAAAGCCGCCAGGATGGGTAAGTTCGGACAGGTCATCAGCAAAGGCGCAAGGGAACTTCGCAAAGGAACGAGAGAAGCCTCGCGGGGCATCGGCAAGGTTCAAGAAAAGGCCGGCTGTGCTTCCGGCAAGATCTGCCGCGGCACCTGCCGCAAGGTCGTCAAAGCTGGCAACAAAGTACGCAGGGGGCTAAAGCGGGTTGAACGTGCTGTCGAAAGAATATGCCGCTCGGTTGCCCGAAACAGCTGGAACTGCCGCGCCACACGAGAAGCGATGGAATTCGCCTCACCGATTTAACGCCGGTCAATTCACGCACGAAAAACCGCGCGGTCATGGTTGGCCGCGCGCTCACTTCCGTCCGGAATTTTGCCGAAAAAGAATCACTCTACTTGTGAAGCAACACTGCTACGCCATCACCAACGACGGCGCCAGCGGCGGTAACCGTAGTAGCGAGGGCGAATGTACGGCCGATAGTACGGGCGATAGTACGGGCGATAGTAGCGCCTTCTATAGTAACGACGCCCATAAGCCGGATAATAACCCCGATACCTGCGGTAGCGGCGATAAGGACGGTAACGGTTGCGGTAATGTCTGCGGTAATGAACCGGAGTAAGCGTGGTCTGGCCGGCCGTTGTGGAAGGGGCTTGAATAGCCCTTTCGACGGCTGCGGCACCTGACAGCGATGCCGCGTTTGCGCCGACCACCATCAGCACCAAGGTTGCCAACCCAGCAATCAGGCTCGCAAATACGCTTCGAGTAAACTCAAACATGTAATAACTCCCATAGAACGCGCCCGCAATATCAGCAGAACTGGTGGCAGCATTCCAGAACTTTTACGCTGGTCCGGACCGCTGCCTGAAGCTGACCGACAAGCAAGTACATGTATACTACACCAATGTCGGGCCCGCGCACCGTTAACCATTTCACAACTTAGCGAAAAAGCAGTCTCAAAGGTGCGGCGGACATGCCCCTGGTAGACCCGACGAGCGCACATCAATCATCACCGTGAGCACGGAGCAACAAGATCCCGCCAAGACCTGTTGGCTGGCGAGCAAGTTGAAGTCGAAGGCAATGGTTGCGACGGTCACTGTTCGCTCGGAATATTGGTTGCTGTAGACAACGGTGGATTCTTCACCGAGCACTTCAAAGTCAAAGCACTGCCACTGCAAACACGCCAACCAAGCCCAACTCTCCTTCAATTTCGAGCCGCGCTCAGAGCCCCCGAAATTAACGGTGTATCAAGTGATATCGAGAAGACGATCCCAACAAAATAGCGGGGGCCAATTGGACTACCACTCAGTGAGAACGCTGGATGGCCGTTACCCTGGAAACGGTTGTCGATAATCCGTCCTAGCGTTAGCCACGCGCGGAGCATTACAGTATCGAGTTAACGGGCCAATATGGTCCCAAACCAGCACACTAAACACCAGTCGCAGACTGACTTAGAACAGGAGAGTCCATCATGAGGATTTTGCCAATCATCCTCTCCGGAGGCGCCGGCACGCGCCTCTGGCCACTCTCGCGATCTCTTTACCCCAAGCAGTTTCTGAACCTGATCGGCAACGACGAGCACAGCCTCCTCGAATCAACATTGGCACGCCTACCAGGACACCACGGTTTCGACGCACCCGTAGTGCTGTGTAACAACGACCATCGCTTCCTGGTCTCCGGTGCTGCCAAAAACGCCGGTATAACCCCTGCCGCGATAATACTGGAGCCCGTTGCACGCAACACGGCTCCCGCGATCGCAGTCGCAGCGCTCACCGCGATTGCCGGCGATCCAGACGCGGTCATCGTCGTCATGCCAAGCGATCACATCATTGACGATGCGGAAGGTTTCCGCAAAGCTGTAACGACGGCCACCAAGGTAGCTGCCACTGGGCGCCTCGTTTTGTTCGGCATCACGCCCGACAATCCCAACACAGGTTACGGCTACATCCTGAAAGGCCAGCCCCTTGCGGATTGCTCCGAGCAAGCGTTCGCAGTCGAACGATTTGCTGAAAAGCCCGATTCTGAAACCGCAATCAGCTATCTTGCCAACGGCAACTACTATTGGAATAGTGGAATCTTCGTTCTACACGCCGCCACTTTTATTGACGAGCTGGAACGCCTTCAGCCAGAAATGCTGGCCGCAGCGAAAGCGGCTCTCGCGGCCGCTAAGCCAGACCTTGAGTTTCTGCGCCTCGATGAGGAGAACTTCTCAGCCTCTCCCGCCGGCTCCGTCGACTACGCGGTCATGGAGAACACCTCGAAGGCAGCCGTGATTCCCCTTGATATCGGCTGGAGCGATGTTGGCTCCTGGTCCTCATTATGGGAAATCTTGGACGGCGATGAATCCGGCAACGTGACTGCGGGACTCGCGGCGGAGCCAGGGCAGGCCGTCTTACTCGATACCACCAAAACCTATGTCCATTCCACTCGCAGCCTCGTGGCGACAATCGGCCTCGACGACATCGTCATCGTCGAAACGCCCGATGCGATACTGGTGTCGGATAAAAAACGCTCACAGGATGTCGGCAAGGTTGTGAAGCAGTTGCGGGTGAGTGGCGTCCATCAGCACGAGCAGCACCTGCGAAACCACCGACCGTGGGGGTACTTCGAACAGCTCATCATCGGTGAACGGTTCCAGGTCAAGCTTCTGCATGTGTATCCTGGTGCTGAGCTATCGCTACAAATGCACCATCACCGCTCCGAGCATTGGGTCGTGGCCCGGGGCACCGCGCTCGTCACGATTGGCGATGAGAAGAAGTTCGTGCACGAAAACGAGTCGGTTTACATCGTCGCCACCCAGTGGCATCAGCTTGCCAATCCGGGCAAGGTCCCACTCGAAATCATTGAGGTTCAGCTCGGCGCCTACCTTGGTGAGGACGACATCATGCGTAAGAATGACATTTATAAGCGTCGCGACGACGAGACGAAGTAACGAGCGTGCCGCAGCGTTTCCTCGGTAGATCCCTTACAACAGCTCCCTCCCGGCAAACCGCGGGAAGGAACCGGTTGCGTTCGTTCTGCCGTCCGATCCGTCTATCGAGTGGTGTTTGGAGTCCAAGCACTTGCAGATCGCGCTGAACCCTGCAATTGCGCGGACGCTGGGGTCTTACCGAGGCGTGACAAAACCTTGACCGTCGTACCAACCTTGACCTTCCGCGCCAGATGAACGGCATGACCATTGAGCATACGGAAACAACCCGATGAAGCTGCCTGTCCTATCGTATCGGGATCATTGGTTCCATGGATGCGATAGAGGGTATCGCCGAGATACAAGGCCACCGCACCCAGCGGATTCTTGATTCCGCCGTGCATTTTTTTGGGCAGACGCGGATCGCGCAGCCGCATTTCCACCGGCGGATGCCAATTGGGCCACTTCGCCACGCGCGATATCTTCTCGGTTCCCGTCCAGTCGAAGCCCTCGCGGCCAACCGATATCGGGTAGACAAAGGCTTCATCGGGTGAAAGCGTCAAATACAGCCTCCGCGCCCCGGAATCGATCAGGATCGTACCGGTCGGCTCATCGTTAGCGAATGCGACTTGCCGTGGGATGATCGGCGGTATGTACGGCTGCGGACCACCCTGCATGATGGTCGGAAATGCCTTTGGACCGAAACTGTATTGGCGCTGTGTCGGTGCGGGTTTTATATAGCTGCTGCTGTAATCTTCGGATTCGTCGCCGAAAGCTTCCGCGGCCCACGACGCGCCTTGAGCAGACGCAGCCGCAGGAACCAGCAAAACTCCTGCTCCAACCAAACTGATTGCTGATACCGCGGAAAGAAGTACTCGAATCATACGTGTTACTTTACGCCCCAAAGACCGTCGCTGTTAGAATCCGAATCCCAATGCTGCAGCGCCTCGATATCCCGAAGGCGCAACCCGTGCGGAGGATCGAAAACCACTAATCCACGTTTTTGTAGCTCTACGAGCGCACGACCCAGCTCATCGACATCGAGGTTCAAAAACGCCGCGACGGAAGCGCAATCGACCGATTCATCGATCAGGTAAGCATCGCGTCCGTCAGCTGCATTCAGGCGAGAGACCACGGAAAGGAACCCAGCAACACGCTGGTAAGGTTGTAGCGGCTCTCCGCTGCTGAGTGTCTCGCGCCGGTGGATGAATTCTCGCTCAGTCTCAAGCGCCTGCCGCTGCTTGACCTCGGGGTCGAGTTCCTCGAGGAATGGTAGAGCGGACTTTGACCAGCAGCTGACCGAACCATCCACCAGCGCCACCGCGTCATAAATATGACTGTCGAGGAAACCCAAGCCGAAAACCTGCTGTGGGCGCAATTCCTCAGCCAGGTCCTGCGGATCGCGCGGCGAAGACCAACGGACACTGATCAGCCCCTGCTCGACCCGGTAAATGAATTCCTTTTGCTCACCAACGTAAAAAAGTGCCTCCCCCGCTCTCAGCGTTTTGACACGCGAAGGAAGGCAACAGCCCGCCGTAGAGGTCGGCGGGATTTCCGCAAGCGGATGCGTATTTAATCGACGCAAATCTACTAATTCAGACATTAAGTTCCCGTGCGCATGCAAAAAGACCGTGTCAGACTAGCACCTCATCAGGAGAAGTCTAGGTTAGCAAGACCTTAAGACTTGACAGGCAGGATCTTGACAAATTGCAAAGACAACCCACCGCCGGCAGGTGAATTTGCTAGCGACGCCCATGTAACCGCAGCCTGCGAGGCATCCGCCGATAAATGTAAAATTGGTGTGAAGTGGTTGAGCGGTGCGTCTCAGTTTTACGGAAACAAGAAACGCCGACGGCGTGTTCTGTCTTCGATCGGATCATGCCATGGGCGCTCAGCTTGAACGACCACCTGTTTCGAGTTGCCGGCAGCTCCTTGCCGACTTTGAAAACGCATTCGGGAAACCTGCATAGCTTCCATGTAGCGATACCTTCGCGCATGGGGGGGGGAATACGGGCCGGGCTAAAAGGCTCCTCTCCCAATCCTAAGATCCACGCCTGAGGTTCAAAGTTCGGAAACTGTTCAACGCCCGCGCCCCAAGCACCCCATCCCAAGAACAGGATTGGCCACACCGCGCGTCAGACACAGCATTTGTCAAAAAAGACCTCTGCGCCATATCAAGGGACAGGCCCTTTGACTTTGCGACAAGAATTGCATTATTCGTCGCATGCACATTCCAGCGGTACACTGCACGTTTTAATCTGAGGTCTTGCCATGTCGGGCTTGGACGTCTTCGCAATCATCGTACTACTCATCTTACTTTTTGCGGCATTTGGAATTTGGGTGGCTCTTGCCATGCTGCCAGGCAAGATCGCGAAGGACCGGGGCCATCCGCAAGCCGAAGCAATCAACATCGGCGGCTGGCTGGGGGCCCTTCTCGGCGGTGTGCTTTGGCCGGTGTTTTTGATCTGGGCGTTCACAAAGCCCATCCGGGTCGAGACAGGCACTGTTACCTCATCTGAACTCAACGCTCTGAGTGATCGGTTAAAAAAACTTGAAGCAAACCAGACCACTCAGCGGGGGCGGACATCATGATTGCCTTTATGACGCTATGTTACGTTGCCGTTCTGGCAGCATTGGTTTGGCTCAAGCTCCTTCCGAACACGATCTGGACTTGGCTTTCCACTCTAGCCTGGATGCTGTTGCTGTTTGTCGTGCTCTTTATCCCCATGCAGTGGGGCGCACCGGCCGGATCAGCGCGCATTATAACGTATTCAGTGCAGATTATTCCCAATGTCGCAGGCCCCGTAACAGAAGTACCTGCGCAGCCTAATTCGCCGCTAAAGCAGGGGGATGTCCTCTTCAAAATCGACCCGACGATTTACCAGGCCGCAGTCGATGGGAAACGGGCGCAGTTGGAGTACCAAAAGCTGCGGCTGGAGCAGTACAAGGAGCTCGAAAGCAAGGCCGCAGGAACACGTTTTCAAGTTCAGGAAACAGCCGCCGCGGTTGAGCGGCTGAAGGCCGAACTCGAACAGGCCGAATGGAACCTAGCCGAAACGACCGTCCGCGCGCCTTCCGATGGTTACGCGACCTACGTTGCCCTCCGTCCAGGCCAGCGCGTGGTCACTTTTCCTCTCCAGCCAGCAATGACTTTTATCGACACCTCCAGACACTTAGTCGGAGTGCAAATCCAGCAGATCTATCAACGGCATTTGCGTATCGGACAACCCGTCGAAATGGCGTTCAAAGTGCGCCCGGGAAAGATTTACAAAGGTAAGGTCAAATTCATTTATCAAGTGACCAATCAGGGCCAGTCCGTAATCAGCGGCACGGTTCCGATCGCAGAAAAAATACATGCCGAACCCTTCTTTGTTCGTGTCGATCTCGACGATAAGTCGGTCGAAAATGAGCTGCCGGCCGGATCCGCCGGAACGGCGACCATCTACACCGACAGCGCCGGCATGACGCACATCATCCGAAAAGTCATGATCCGCATGGAGTCGTTCCTGAACTACATCAACCCATGGCTTTGAACGACCAACCTTGCGATTTTGGTGCCTTCAAAATTTGCGCGCCCCAATGACACGCACCGGCGTCACTTGAGGCAGTGGGCGCGTTCACTCGCGCTAGCTAGTCTCGCCACTCATCGATGCGGCCGTTTTCGGATAGCAGCACGGCAACCCACCGCCACGACTGCACCTTGCTGCAGGCAATCGCGATCGCCGCCGTCAGCGGGACGCTCAAAAAGGCCCCGACAAGCCCCCAGATCATTCCCCAAAAAGCCAGTGATACCATCACCACGAATGGACTGAGATTCAGCGTCCGTCCCATGATCGCCGGCTCCAAAACATTGCCAATTAAGAACTGCGCACCCGACAGCAGAACGGCGATCACCAGAAACTGCGAAACAGTATCAAACTGTATCAACGCAATGAGGGCCGGAAAAACGACCCCGAGCACGGAACCGATGCTTGGTATGTAATTGAGCAGGAAGATAAGAAGCGCCCACGTCTCGGAGAAATCCACTCCAAGCCACTTCAAAACGGCATAGCTAACCGCTGCGGTAAAGACACTCATCAGTGTCTTGATCCAAATGTAATCGCGAAGCCCACTGACGATATCATCCACCGTCCGCTGCACTTCCACGGCATGCTTTTCATTCGCGAAAAGATGGCCGAGTTTGCTGGTGACCTGCCCGCGCTCGGCAAGCATAAAACCGACGTACAGAGCAATCAGAATGAAGTTACCTAAGAGGCTGCCGGCCGATCCTAACAAACTGGGTACTGTCCGCACCAAATTCAGATTGGCCAACACCTCCCCAAGCTTTTCGGAGATGTCGGATCCAAGGTATTCCGATGCACGGTCAGCGAGTGATTCGAACCGCTCGACGTAACGCGGCCAGGCTTCCGAGATGGCATCAACTTGGCCTGTAAGAACGTAGACTACCGCACCCAGCCCCATGGTGAAAACGATGAGGGAACCAAGCAGCGCCAGGGTCGAAGGCACACCAAAGCGTTGCAGTCGGTCGCCAGTTGCGGCAATCAGGGTGGTCATCAAAAAGGCGATCGTCAGAGGAACGAGAAAGTTCCGGCCGACGACCAGCCCCGCGATGATGAGGGCGACGATCAATAGGTTTGTCAGTGTGCGCACAACTCACCCCAGCGAATAAAAACCGGCAACCCAAAATCTGGCACAACACCAGCGCTTCGATTCAACTGCGACACTCACCAGACACCTTGCACCGAGGTTCACGAAGTCTTTCACCCAGGTTGTTCAATTTGATCATATCCAGGTCCCGAATCCCTCCCTATCTGGCACGGGCATGCAATAGTTGAGGCGGGAAGACGGGGGTCTTGAGGAGATTAGAATGTCTTACCCAACGATCGAGCTCCAAGACAAGAAGGTCATACTGCTGAGCGGATACCAGATGATGAAAACCGGTGATCGGCCAGTAGAAGTGACCGACAAACCTAAGCTTGAGGATTCTATAAAGAAACACGGCGACGCCGTTGCCTTCACATACTACGCGGGTCGGTGGATACCCGCAGCATGACGCTTGCACACGAACGGATACACGACCCGTATTCAATGCGGGTTGTGAATACTTTGCAGGGCTAAGGCTGGCCGCCCATGCCGAAGACAGCGCGGCTGCCGAAAACACTCGGTGAACGGGCACCACCAGAAACCGATATTACTTGAAAAAGAGTCGGGCGGCACGACCTTCGCGGCGCGCGTGAAGGCGCTCGCCACACCCGGGCCATCTGAACCATAATCTTTCAAACCACAGCCCTCCGTCAGTCTGCAGCAACGAGCACGCGGCTTGCATTCTGCTGATATCCTTGTCAGGATCATTGCCAGGTCCGGAAACACGATGCTCTGCGGCGTCAGTGAGAAAGCTTGCGCAAAAAAGGCCTGCGCGAACACGAAACGGCACAGACTATCCTCTTCAGCCCGCAGACGCTTGAATTCTCATTAAACCAATCACTCGATGTTCCGCACCCAATTACCTCTCGCAATTCTTGCCGCTCTTGCCGTTTTCGGAACGGGACTGAGCTTTGCCGAACCTCCGCCGAAGGTTCCCGGCTACGTCGGCTCGAAAACTTGCGCCGACTGCCACGGCGCCGTCGCCCAGGCATGGTCCCCGTCGCATCACGCATTAGCTTGGCAGAAGCCAACGGACTCGACCGTTCTCGGCGACTTCAAAGACGCCCATATCGAACACAATGGCGTCACCTCACGCTTCTTTCGGCGCGGCGATAAGTTCTTCATCGAGACGGACGGGCCAGACGGCAAGTTGAAAGACTACGAGGTTCAATCCGTTGCCGGCATTGAACCGCTGCAGCAATACCTCTTGGAAACAAAACCTGGCCAGCTTCAGACCCTGGATCTCTCCTGGGACAATACGGCGAAGCGTTGGTACCACCTG
>DAOUZE010000291.1 GCA_030665765.1 Filomicrobium sp. | reverse complement strand
CACACTGCTCGCCAAGGCGCTACCACTACCGCCAAACGTGACCGAGCCGCGCATTATCGACCTTCTCTGGCATCTTCCCACCGGTATCGTCGATCGCCGTGCCGAACCAAGCGTCGCCCATGCGGCTCCCGGCAGCATTGTCACCTTAAAGGTCCGCGTACTACGCCACCGCCCCTCGCCGCGCGGCAATAGGAAGGCGCCCTACAAGATTGCCTGCGAGGACGACACCGGCCGTCTGGATCTCGTCTTCTTTCACGCCGACCACCGCTACCTGCAGCGCCAACTTCCCGACGGAGAGGAATGCTTTGTCTCCGGCCGTGTCGAGTTGTACGGCCAGACATTGCAAATGACCCATCCCGACTACATCGTTTCCCCAGACAATCGCAGCGAACTGCCGCTGCTCGAACCCGTTTACGGTTTAACCGCCGGATTGTCCGGCAAAGTGCTCTACAAGGCCATCCGCCAGGCTCTTGAAAAGATCCCTGAGATGCCCGAATGGCAGGAGCCACGCTGGCTTGGGGAACGCAACTGGCCACCGTTCCATAGCGCCATTGAACGTCTACACCGCCCCCGCGATACTGCCGATACCTCAACAGGAAGCGATCCGTGGCAACGGCTGGCATACGACGAACTCCTCGCCGGCCAGGTCGCTCTCGCCATGGTCCGCGCCACACTCAAAGCGCAAGCCGGCCGCAAGATCGATGGTGACGGGCACATCCGCGCCCAAATCCGCCAGGCCCTGCCGTTTGCTCTCACAAACTCCCAAACCGGTGCCCTCGAAGAAATCGACAACGACATGGCCGGTCCTCACCGCATGTTGCGTCTGCTGCAAGGAGACGTCGGCTCCGGCAAAACCGTCGTTGCATTGATGGCCATGGCCAATGCCATTGAAACTGGCGCTCAAGCCGCTCTGATGGCCCCAACCGAAGTGTTGGCTCGCCAGCATATGGAAACTATCGAACCACTTGCGAAACAGGTTGGACTTCGCGTTGCCTTGCTCACGGGACGCGAAAAGGGCAAGGCCCGTAAGGCTGTCCTCGATCTCCTTGCTTCAGGCTATCTCGACATCTTGATAGGCACCCACGCGTTGTTCCAGCCAGATGTCGTATTCTCTGATCTCGCCCTCGCCGTAATCGACGAGCAACACCGCTTCGGTGTGCACCAACGCCTGGCTCTGCAGGCCAAGGGCGGCTCCGGCGGTGCGAACATGCTGGTAATGACCGCCACCCCCATTCCTCGCACGCTTCTGATGACCCATTACGGCGATCTCGACGTCTCCCGCCTTCCCGAAAAACCGCCAGGCCGAAAACCGATCGTCACCAAGGCCCTTCCGGTTGACACGTTGGAGCGGCTGATCGACCGCCTGCGCACCCAACTCAAGGTCGGTGCACAGGTCTACTGGGTTTGTCCATTGATCGAGAACACGGGCCTCAGTGAACTCGCTGCAGCCGAAGAACGCGCCGCCCACTTGGCCCAGATATTCGGCAAGGACACGATCGGCCTGCTGCATGGCGGCATGAGCGGCACGGCCAAGGATGCCGTGATGGAACAGTTTTCCAAAAACGAAATCCAGATCCTGGTTGCAACGACGGTGATCGAGGTCGGCGTCAACGTGCCCAATGCCAATATTATGGTCATCGAACACGCCGAACGCTTTGGCCTGGCTCAGTTGCACCAGTTGCGCGGTCGCGTCGGCCGTGGCGATCGTCAGTCCTATTGCATGCTGCTGCACAATCCCTCACTGGGCGGCGTCGCCTCGCAGCGATTGCAAATGATGGAACAGACCGAGGACGGATTCGAGATCGCCGAAAAAGACCTCTCCTTGCGCGGCGGCGGCGAAGTCCTCGGTGCTCGTCAAAGCGGCATGCCCGAATACCGCGTTGCGAATGTACCCAATTTCGAAGACCTGCTGACAGCAGCTTGTGACGATGCAAGCTTACTTCTCGCCCATGACCCGCAACTTGAAAGCGACCGAGGTCAAGCGATCCGAACACTCTTGTATTTGTTCGAGTGCGATGAAGCCGTGCGCCTATTTCGGGCGGCCTAATTCTTGAGGATTGGACGGTTGCAATGCTTTATCTCGCCATTAAAGCCATCATATCCGGCATCATCATCGCTATAGTCTCTGAAGTCGCCAAGCGAAGCCCAGGTCTCGGTGCGCTAATTGCTTCACTTCCGCTCGTTTCCATCCTGGCGATTATCTGGCTGTGGCGAGACACCACCGATACCGCGCGAATCGCCTCGCAGGCGGAAGCAACATTCTGGCTTGTACTACCCACACTGCCGATGTTCATTCTGTTGCCCTGGCTCCTGCGCAACGGCACCGGCTTTTGGCTTTCCTTGGGTGTCTCCTGCCTTTTGACGGTCGGCCTCTACCTATTGACGATCTGGTTGCTATCGCGCTTCGGCATCCATATTTGAGCGGGCATAGACGCAAATCCTTCAACATGGCGATACACTTGTCGAAATAAACCGAAGTTTTGAGGCTCAATCGTGCCGAAACTCGGCGGTTTCCGACTATGCCCCCTGTCTCCTGCGGTCGTTGGACCGTGAGCATCCCACCCTGACCAACAGTTGGCGCGGCTGCAATTCGTGCGCCGCCAGTTTGATCAGCTGCTCCATACCCAACCCGAAGCGCCTAACCCGCAGCACCGCTCTGCTGCGTTTCCGCCGCCTCCTTGATCTTCGCTTGATAGTCAGGAACCACCATCCCAGCTGAGATGATCACCTTGGCGGCATCTTCTGCGGTCATGTCCAGTACTTTAATCTCATCCCGGGGCACGAAACAGATGAACCCGGTCGGCGGAACAACGCCGGTTGGCATGAACACACCAACAAGGTCTTTGCCACCGTCGGCCGCTTTCATGTTGATTTCACCCGTCGCCTCACTCGTCACGAAGACAAGCGACCACAGCCCCTTCGAGGGAAATTCGATCAGCCCTACCTTGCGGAAGCTCTGTTTTGCACCAGCCGTGGAGATCACGCCTTCGAAGACCTGCTTCAACGCTCGATAGACGTTGCGGACGATGGGCATCCCCTCGACCATCATTTCGGCCCCGCTGATTAGCGATCGGCCGAGCAGGTTCGCCGCCAGAGCACCAATCAACATCAATCCAACGACACCGAAAACCAAGCCGATACCTGGCACGGCGAATGGCAGATAGGTCTCCGGCAAGTATCGTGTCGGAATGAAGGGTTTGATGTAGGCGTCAACGAAATTGATGAAGGACCAGACGATGTAAATTGTAATCGTCACAGGCCCGACAATGATAAGACCTGTCAGGAAGTAATTGCGCAATCGTGCGCCAAAATGCGAAGTGAAGCCGCGCTTGGGCTCGGGCGCAAACGGCCCTGGAAGATCGCCTCTATGATCCTCTTTCGCCACCCTTGTGGACATTCCCTCTTGTCCCGACATCAATCGCCCGCTGACGAACAGCCACTGCCCCTGAGATGATCACATGAACGAGAGCACCTCAGAAGCCGTCAGTCACCCGACTTTCGTAGGGGCGGCTATGTCTGCACCGCTGCTACGATCGCTAATTCTTCACAATTAGGCAATCGAACCCGTCCGCTTTAAACGCCGCACAGATCTGCGCTGTCTCCGCGGATTTGGCAAACGGTCCGACGTTGACTTGATAGAACGTCCCCATATTGCCGTAGACCTTCTCCCTGATGACAGGACGGCGTGCACCGATTTTCGCGGCGTGACGCTGACTCAGTTTAAGAACCACACGTTCCGCTTCCTCGCGGGACCGTACTGCAGCAACCTGCAAGTTATGGTCCGCGGGACGTCGACCAATAGAAGCCGTTGTTGCGGGCACTCCGCGACTTTGGCTAGCCGCCCCGTTTCCGGCAGCCGCCGATGGATCGCTCGTCCAAGCCGACACCGCGGTATTCGATCCAACCGCAGGAGCAGCTGAGGAAGGAGACGAAGACGACTCGCCTCCACCGAAAATGTTCGAGTAGAAACTGCCCACAGTGTCGCTGCTCAACTCCGCCAATGACGAAAGTCTAACACCCTTGTTCGACATCGGCACGTGCCGGCGCGGAGGTGCCGCACTAGGTACCGTTGCGGCAATTGGCGATGATGCAGCAGCAACGCTCTGGCGCGTTGAAGCCACGCTCGGAGAGGATGCCGCGGTTGGCTGGCTAGGTGCGCGAGACATCGTTGTGTCAAAGGTACCCTGCCCTTGCGCCGTAACCACGACCTTCTCCGGCTCGACAAGCGTCGGTCGTACCGGGGGTGAAACCGCGGTCGGCGTCTCGACAATGGCCACGCGAGTAGCAGATGTTGCCGGTGCGACAATCAACGGCGGTGTTACAACCGGCTTGTAGACCACCGGAGCGGTTGCAGCCCGACCGGATGCAGGCGGAGTCGTTGCAGCCGGCAACTGAGATACAGGCGCCGAGGAACCACCGCTGAAGAGATTAGAAAAGAAGTTGCCGACACCCGTCAGCGAATTGCCGCTTGAAGCCGCTGCCTCGGCAGTCGCTGCGCCGGAATTCTCAACGCTTTGCTTTACCTGCGTCTGGAAACCCGAACTCGTTGTTGTAACCGCTTTTGGCGTGGCAACCACTTTCGGTATCGCGGCCAGCTGTTGTGTCGTGGCCGAGGCAGGTGCCGCACTTGAAGGCGGCGCTGAAGGTGCTGACTTGCCAATACTC
>DAOUZE010000134.1 GCA_030665765.1 Filomicrobium sp. | reverse complement strand
ATCCTCGCCTTTAAGGTCACCAAGATCGCTCTGCCGATCCTCGCTGCCGGGTTTTTCGTCTCGTTCTTGGCTAGGCGGGAGGACTGGCGCCAATACGGCCTGATAGTCCTGGGACTGGGCCTGATCTTTTTCGGCATGGGCATCATGAGCGATGCGATGTACCCCCTACGTGCTTATCAGCCGTTCCTCGACTCCATGGTCTCGCTCGATCATCCACTGTGGGCGGCCCTCGTCGGGGCCGCATTCACCGCCGTCGTGCAGTCCTCCTCGGCGACCACGGGCATTCTGATTGTGATGGCCGGACAGGGCCTGCTCAGCCTCGAGGCGGCGATCGCCATTTCGCTTGGTGCCAATGTGGGAACCTGCGTGACTGCCGGACTGGCATCGATCGGAAAGCCGCGCCCGGCTGTTCGAGCCGCGCTCGTGCACACCCTCTTTAATCTTGCCGGGGCGTTGGTCTGGATCGGCTTTGTAGCCGACCTATCCGAGTTGGCGAGGGCAATTTCTCCCGCTTACCCCGAACTGTCGGGGCTCGAGCGGACGGCGGCCGAGGCCCCGCGACAGATAGCAAACGTCCACACCATCTTCAACGTCGTGAACGCTGCCGTGATGGTCGGATTCATAACCCAGCTCACGTGGCTCGTTGAATGGTTGGTGCCGGACCGCCCGCTCACGAAGGGCGAACTCCTGGCCCCGCGTTTCATCGATGACCAACTTCTTGATACCCCGTCCATTGCGCTAGATGCCGTCCGACGCGAGATCGTCAGGTTGGGTGGACTGGTGCGCGACATGCTCGACTCAGTGATCCCCGCAATTACCTCTGGCAGCCGGCTGCAGCTTGACGAGCTGAAGGCAATGGACCGGCCCGTCGACGCGCTCCATAGCGAGATCATCGGCTACCTGCGTAAGATTAGCCTGAGCAACCTCTCCTCACGGCAGTCCGGTCAATTGGTCGGATTGATCCGAATTGCCAACGATATGGAGCATATAGGTGACCAGATCGCCAGGGATCTCGTTACCTCGTCGCAGAAGCGGATCGACGAGAATGTGGTGATCAGCCGGCCGACTGCCCGCGCGATCGAGGACTTGCACCAAAGGGTCTTGGAGGCACTCCGCCAGGCGCTTGTGGCGCTCGAAGAGCAAGACGGCGCGCGCGCAAAGAAGGTCAGGGAGATGAAGGAAGACCTTACTCAACTGACTGAGGAACTTGCCCTCTACCAAATTGCGCGGCTGCGGGCCGACGAGCCTGAGCGATTGAGGACTTACGCTCGCGAGATCGAACTGATCGAGACACTCACCGATATCTTCAGGACAACGCGGCGTATCGCGCGGACCCAGGTCAGGATTTTCGATGCCGCAGGACCGGAGGAGCCAACCGCTAGCGATGAGAGCGCAGGCAACCAAGTGCCTCGCTAATAAGACAGTAGACAAGACCACCCGCCTTGGGGCGGGTAAACACGGCAACCGATGAAACTGAGTAAGTTCAACACCAGAATTCTTTGCACTATTCCAATCGGGACGGAAGCGCAAACTCCAACGCCCTAGTTTTCTGGTATGCGGAGCTAGCGTGAGGTGCCGCTGTCCCTGCCCCGTAAATCTAAGCCCTTACTATGCTGCCAATGCGCGGAGCATACGAGGGCCCGGAAGCGTAATCTGACCCAGACTTATTGCAGCTGTTACGCGAGATTGACGTGCAGCTGGCGTCTTGTTCTGTTGTTCCAGCGGCGTGCCGGGCCGTGGGCATCAGCGATGCGGTATACTATACATGGCGCAAGAAGTTGGACAGCATGGGGCAATCGCAGCTAGCGTTTGTTCGGAGGCATGCTTGCGTATTTCGGAGACATGTCGCGTATCTTGAGCGATTTGCAATCACGTAAAGCCGTGCATCTTCGCAAGAGCGGTGATTCCTGGACCTATCCCGTAAGTGGCGTGGTACCGCCCTGACAGGGCTCAAATGGTGTAATGGCATTGGGCGCTGTATTCGAGTGGGCCCCCTGAAAATCCGGAACTGTCAGGCGTACGCTCATACAGCAGCAAGCCAAACATGAGCAGATCCATAAAAAGGACTGCGGTTCGTCTAGTCGTATCGCTGCAGAAATCGTTAATCCGATGCGTGTAAATGGGCAGGAGGAGTATGCTCCGAACTTGAAGCTGCTAGAGCACCACGATGACGACATCAACAAAGAGTAATACCCGACACCTTCTCATCGAAGCAATGGACCACTGGAAGAATGCCTGGGGCGCAATGCCTGACGATCTCAGCTGGTCCGCTGACAAGCCCAACGTAATTTGGCTGTGCAGCGGCTGGACGCGTCTTCAAGTGGTGCTAGATCGAGACGTGACTAGAGACCAAGTCCAAAGAGCCCAAACGTCTCTTCGAAACGGGGGCTACTTGTTCTGGCATGAATTGGACTCAGAGCGGGCTAATTAGGCGGACATGGTTGGGATTCTCAAATCACAAGCACAACATGCCGCTAAGTTGTTTTGGGCAAAGGACAGCCTCACATCTGCCCCGACTAGAATGGTCCTCCCAGTCCAATTTCCAATAACTTGCCATAAGCGGACATTGGTGATGTTGACAGCGATGGGCTGCATCTAAGTGGCGTGTCTCATTTTGACGGGACGGGACAACTCAAATTGCCTTCCTCGCACATCAGGTAGCCCTTGAAGTCGTCGATGCGGTTTCTGGTCAACCGGTAGACACATCCGGAGTAAATCATAGGATAAACGCTACCACCCGATACTGCTAATGTTGAGAACTTGCACTCGGCGTCCCGGAAGCTCACCCAAGCCCGCTGCGCCGCGACTAGCAGCTTCGTTGTGTCAGTATCGTTCTTAAGGCGTTGCTTGATTAGCTTGTAGAGCGCGTTCAACTCGGCGTCCAATTTCTTGTAAGCCTTGTCGGCACACTCATTCATTGTTCTCTGGTCCGTGGCAGTGGCGCAGTCGTTAGCAGAAGCGATCGGCGCTGGCGCTATTGCGATAGCGGCTGCAACAACTACGTTTTTCATTCTTCTTCTCATTGCGATCCCCGTATCTTCAGTTGTTATTCCTATGCCGCTGCCTTGCTGCAGATGTAACGCGTAACCTGCAAGCCAGCCTGATCACTACAACGCCCGGGACCGAGTGGAACGGCCACTCCGGCGATTTTCCCCATGAAGGGACCAATTAGTCCGCTGGATATCTGCCCCAACTGGGAAGTTGAAGCTATTTTGCTCGATAGCGAATGTAAGTGGCCATTGTCACAGCAAAGAATATTCGTGCGAAAACCGCAGCGACAAGCAAACGCACGTACGGCGTGTTTTCTAACCCCATCAGCCGCATTCGAAGAATGAACATGGCTGCATACGCGCAGAAACCGACGGCTAAGAGAGAGCCTATGAATCCTACAATCGACCCAAATGGCATAAAAAACAGTGGTGGAATGTCGATGCCGTGCGTCCAAAGCATGCGATACAACGGTGGTGCGACAATAAATTCGCTATAGCCTTACACCCCCAAGCCCCGCAATGTTTTTATAAACTTTGGCCTGATAGTCCATCGTCGAGTATCCACTCCTTCCGATGTTGAACTGTGGCATCCCGCTGAGGGATGACGGTCCCTCCAGATTTCACGTCACCGCCTTCGTCTCACTCGGTGTCTTGCTAGTCCAACGGTTGAAGGCCCCGGAAAAGCTGGCAAGGATAGAAAAGCCGAGGAAGAAGGCAAGCTGGTGAGGCCACAACCATCCGCCTCGTGGTCAAGCGCGGCCTTCTCTCCAACTACCGTCATCTTGTCCGTTGAGCGCAGGCTGTCCTCTCGCCGAGCATGAAGTAGACTAGTTGCAAAGTTCTATGCTGGTTGGCGTCTTGTCCGGCTAGCGCACGGTGGCGGCCTCACCAACTTTCTTTGGACAGTGGCCGCCTTCACCCATTTATTCAGAGGAAAGGAGTTCTCACGATGCAGTTTCTTAGCGGGGTTCTTGGTGCGGTTATTGGAGGGGCCATCGTTGCATGGTTCAACTACCACTACATCTGGAAGTCTCAGAAGAAGCTAGAGCAGATGCGCTCGGTATTCGACGACGCCATGGAAGCGCTGGCGCGGTACGAGATCGATGTGCAGAACAAAGACCTCCAGGACCTTCGGCCGGAAACCAAGCTCGCCCAAGCGAAGGCGTTGGCACTTGTTCCCGGCTTCTTCCCGGAAGCGTCAGATGCATACAGGCACGTTTTCGATGCAGGGCAAAAGCTGAGAGCAATAATCGACGACAGCTACTATGAGAAGGTTAGCGAGGCCGTGCGGCTGATGGCAAATGAATTATACAACTCATCCCCCCCGGATCCCTGGGAAAAAGTGAAGTCTGCGTTCAGTTCAAAGCCCAAATCAGGCAACCAAGGCACGTAGGTCGGTTCGACGACTGCGCGCTTCCGTCCAAATTAGGGTCTGCCTCCCCCACTGCCGGATTCATCCAAGCGGTGCGGCCACCGATAGTCGAAGGGGAGCGATGTCATTGAGCTGTCCGTGGATCCAAACAAGTTTGCCAAAGTCAAGATCATTTACGACACCGCATTGATGCCGCCCGATTTCAGGGAGCCGATGGATAACGACAACAAGATTCTGTTTTCGATTGACCTGTTTGTTCACCTTCAGCCGTCTCGCTAACGCGAGCGGCTGCGCTATTGCCAGCTCAATGAGCGCAATTCGGCGGGCTCAGCCTACGGCGTCAGAGTGTAAGATGACACTGGCTGCAAGTGCCGCCAATCGACGACGTGTGCAAGGCTTGGCTCGCGGAGCGATCATTGCGAGTGTAGTCAGCCGGGAATCGCTGGCTGTCGGAGACACTATGAGCCGAGGCAAGCGCACATCTGCGGCGTCGATCCAAACGACTGGTTTACCAAGTTTTAGCGCGTGCTCTATGTTTTCTGGTGTTCCGCCGCGCCCGGCTGCAGCTTGCCCATCCCATACCGCAAGAAGAATGCCCGATTCCGAAACGGTCACTTGACCAACAGCCTCATAAGCTTCGGTGCTGTCTTCAAGCTTGCCAGGAAGTTCGGTTACTTTCGCCGCCTGCCTCAGTAGCATACGAAATTGAGATATTCTCGCCGCGTTCTCAAAAGTGGACTCATAACTGGCGCTGGCAAATGGGAGTATCACTTCAAGCCGGTAGCCGAGTGCGAGCGCGGCCTCGGCGAAAAGTCGGTCCGAGCCTTCCGCTAACGCAGATAGTGCAACGAGCTTCGCGCCACCGCCCGCGCCTGACCGAATGGTAGCCAATACAAGATTCAATTGGCGCGCGATCTCATCCGCTCCAACATGCATACGGTTCGGACGGTGCCCGGTAATCCCGACAGTGATGGTCGACGACCCGGTCATCGCAAAGGTGGGGATGATTGGTGAACAGTGTCAAAGCTATCAGGGAAGTCCTCAGTTCGCACCTGATCTGCCGCGGCACCACTCGCCATTTCTGACAGCGTTCCCATAGCACCGACATTGACCAATTCACGGAGTTTTAGCAGGTGACGCCCCACGTTGAGCCGCAGCCGCTTAATAGCTGCCGTGAGTTCTGGTCCAGGCTGCACGGCGTTACTGCTATTACCGCTCAGCCACTCAAGCTCGAGAGGCATGTCGTAGCGCTGGTACGATAGCTGTGGCGCATTGTAAAGTTGGTCCACTGAAAGATCGCCGACTTCGCTGTCTATCGTCCAAGATAGACGCGGATTGCTCATCGCTTGCATCTGGGCAACGGAAAGCTGCTCACCATCATGGATCATGCTACGCAGTGCGCCAACCGCTTCATAAACCCGCAAGAAACTCCGGCGCACGGGGCTTGAATAACTTCCCGTACCCACGGAAATCATCAAGAGATTATCTGGTCCGAGCCGCCATGTTTTGCCGTTGGCTCTATCTTCCTTTAGAGCTTCAACCGATGCTCCGCCGAGATTATGGCCACGTATGCCCGCTAGAAGGAACATCTGGAATGATGGATTGTTATGTGGAGAGAGAGCACCGTCCATGAAGTAACCCTTCTCAGCATATCGGACGCCGCCTTGATGCCAGGCGTTAATCTCAATCTCTTTTGGGCTGAACAAAGTAGGCGCAGCAGTTGACGCCCGTATCACGTCGTGGAGGAGGTAGTCGCCATTGGCGATTGTGGTTCCATCTCCAGCAAAGTATCGAGCGCAAGGATTGTTTGTCATGACCCAAGGGCTATTGGTGTCGGCACGTTTCGCGACAATGCAGAGACCCGTCTTCAGTTTGTCTGAGGATAAAGTCTCGTGCTGAACGACCTCCGAGATCTTCTTGGATAGCGCCGCAGCGTCGTAACGGTCATTGAAACTTGCGAGCCGTCTGAAAACCCTTGGCGCCCAGCTTGTGAAAGTTTCTTCAATCTTTTGGACACGCCAACCGAGCGCGAGCATCGTTGCTAAAATAGACCCAACACTCGTGCCACCGATCATGTCGAAGTAGTCGGCGAGAACGAAGCCGTCGCCGCGCCCAAGTTTTTGCTGCAATGTCGTTTCGATCTGCTTGAGAAAGCCGATGGAAATGACGCCTCGAGTGCCGCCGCCATCGAGAGCGAGCATTCGTTTCGGGCCTGGCGCGCTAAAGCGATCAGCTATCTCTCTAACCATAAACGCTAAAACTCTGCTTGATTGGTCGTTCTGTCATTCAGCGTCTCCAAGTCTCCACGCTTCCATAAGTCGCTGCCGTTGACACGTCAGCTGAACCCTGTGGATTTTCTCCGTGTTGCCGACCACACCACACAAAACCGCCGATACCTAGCTATCATGTGTTTTGGCAAAGGGACCAAAGTTGACAGAGCCTGCCAACTCTAAATTCCCAGCGTTCAACAGCCAAAGCCATGCCAACAAACGCTGGGCGACAGGAAACGGAGGCGGCATAACCGGCAAAGGCTACTCACTTCCGATGGACCAAGACGAACGCAAGTTGGGCGACGACGAACCCAAGGTCTTTCTCTCCTATTCCCGCAAGGACCGCGAACGAGCCCAGCGCATCGCCGATGTCTTGCGCGAGCGGCATTTCGGCGTCTTCAAGGATACTGACGATATCTTGCCGACTGAGGAGTGGAAGGAGCGGCTGGAGCAGCTTATCGCCGAGGCGGACACTATCGTCTTCCTGCTTAGCCCACAATCGGCCGACTCCGAGGTTTGCGCCTGGGAGGTCGAGCACGCGGCAGCCCTGAATAAGCGCATTGCACCAATCGTCATAGAGGAGACCGACGGCAAGGATATTCCGCCGGTTCTGGCGCGGCTCAATTACATCTTTTGCACGGAACGTGACCGTTTCGAGGACGCCGTCGACAGCTTAATTTCGGCGCTAAATCCTGACATCGAATGGATCCGTGAGCACACGCGCCTCGCCACCCTCGCCGAGCGTTGGCGCAACGCCGGAAAGCCTCCGCGCCTGCTACTGCGGGGGCAGGACATCGCCGATGCCGAGGCCTGGCGTGACGAGCACCCCAAGGACGCGCCCGCCGTCACGCCGCTGCAGGCCGAAGTCATTTCTGGAAGTCGCCGAGCGGCGGTCCGTCGACAGCGAAGCTGGGCGGTCGGCTCGCTGGGCGTTGCCGCGGCCACGATCGCGCTAGCCATCTCCGCCTGGTTCCAGAGCATCGAGGCCGATCGGCAGCGGGCGGAGGCGGAAATCCAACGGAGTATTGCTCAAGAAAACGCCGCGGAGGCGGCGCGCCAGCGCGATGTAGCCGAAGAGCAGCGAAGGGTCGCGCTGCGGCGTCTAGCGGCGAGCCGCATGAACTCCCGGGACCGTGCCGGAGCCTTCGCCATCCTTTCCGAAACGGATTCGGACTCGCCGACGACTGCGGCGCTCGCGGCAGGACTGCAGCCCGCCGATGGCCTTCTGGACGACGTGCCTGAGGGAGCACCCTTCATGCTGAACGGTGGACTCTACCTCAAGCAAGAGGACGGCACGGTGAAATTGCCTGCCTATCCAGCCGCTTGGTACGCGCCGGTAGCCCACCGCTTCGCGTTGTTCTCGGAGACCGGCGCGCTCTGGCTACATGGTCAGGATGGTAGCCTGGCCGGCCAGTCCATCCCGAGCCGGGCGACCAAGCCCTGTTTCGTCGATCGCGCAGCCGAGAGCCGCCTGACCTTGTTTAGTGTCTATTCCGCCGGATACAGCGTCTGCAGCCTCGGCTTCGCGGCCACCGAAGTGACGCCGAAGGGCGCAGGGGAGCCTGGGTTCTTGAGTGTTTGCAGCGGCGCGTCTATCGATATTGCGAGCCGTCCGCACAATCCGATGCCTATCGCAGACTTCGCCGAAGAGTGTATCAAGCGGTTAAAGGATGCGCCCCCGCCAGACACCATCTCGGGCATCGAGAGCGCAGAGGCGCTGCGTCCGATCAGGCGCTATAGCTTTCCCGCCGCCCGGGATGAGGGCAGCCTCTGGCGCAACACGCAGCGGCAAGACGGGATCTCCGTGACCGCACACTTGATTAGTCGTCTGAGGGGTTGCCATCATGCAATATCAGGGCAAAGACGCCTCGGAATGGATAATGCCCGACACGGCAATGACAGAGCACCTGTCTGCCATTGCCGCACTGACTGTCTGGGGAGGTGCCGGGGGCGAGGCACACGCGGTCTGCCACGGGCCCCGAGGTGCAGCGCTTAGTTGCGCCGAATTCCATACGTTCAGCGGCTCTGGCGGCATTCGACTGGATCGGAACCGGCCCGACCTCCTTCTCTATGGTAATGGGCTGACCAACGAGAAGAGCGGCGACGGACCTCACAATGCCTGGGTATTGGACACTTTAGGCGAGGCTTTGAAGCCCCTTCAGGATATCGATTCCTTCGGAACGGTTCAGGATGCGGCCTTCGCCCCAGACGGGCGTATTGCGCTTCTGACTGAAAACGCCATTCTACTGTTGGCGGCCGACCGGTCGGGGCACGAGTTGATGAATCGGCCGTTGCATGCCGGAGCCATTGAATGGCTGGCGTCCGGTGAAAT
>DAOUZE010000420.1 GCA_030665765.1 Filomicrobium sp. | reverse complement strand
TGTATCTCCGAGCCCGATGGTGTTCGTCGTTGCAAACAGACGGAACGCCTTGTGTGGCCGGATGACGCGGGATTGATCGAGCAGCGTCAGGCGCCCGGATACTTCGAGCACGCGCTGGATCACGAACATCACGTCCGGTCGCCCGGCATCGTATTCATCAAACACCAGTGCCGTGTTTGACTGCAACGCATAGGGCAGGATGCCCTCTCTAAACTCCGTAACCTGCTTGCCGTCTTTCAACACAATCGCGTCCTTACCGACGAGATCGATACGCGAAACGTGGCTATCGAGGTTGACGCGCAAACAGGGCCAATTCAGCCTCGCTGCAATCTGTTCGATATGGGTCGACTTCCCGGTCCCGTGAAAGCCCTGAACCATCACGCGGCGGTTGTGTTTGAAGCCGGCAAGGATCGCCAGCGTAACGTCCTTGTTGAACAGATAGTCCGGATCAAGGTCGGGAACGTGTTCATCCGACTGCGAAAACGCAGGAACTTTTAAATCACTGTCGATCCCGAACAACTGCCGCACCGAGACATCGATATCCGGCATCCCAGCTTCAGAGCCCATGGGGTCATCCTTGGATTGAAACGTCATGCTTTTTGGTTTTTGTCCTAGTTCCAGGAGAGCCTCGAACCGTCCGCTCTGCAATAAAACGAAGCACCGGGAGTGCCCCGATCCAATCCGGAAACATGCCCGTCGATTACTAGAGCTCAGGCGAGCCCCGCCTGTTTTAGGTAATTATAGGCTTGCAGTATCTCGCGCAACTTATCCTCGGAGCGCCGGTCACCCCCATTTGCGTCCGGATGGTGCTCCTTGACCAGTGTCTTGTACCGCGTCTTGATGTCATCCTTGGTCGCCTCAGCCCCAAGATGCAAAGTTTGCAGGGCTTTGCGCTCCATCGGCTTGAGCGTCCGTTTCTTGGTCCGCGCGTCCTCGCGGGCTTGCTTGGCGCGCCACGCGAAGAACCCATGCGGATCCCGTGCTTGCCGAACCGCGTCGTCGACGCCCGTATTCGTGTCCACGCCGGACGCAGTACTATTCTCGGCGTCGCTGCCGAGCTTCCAAGTCGGCCGGTGACCGGTGATCGACTCCTTCAAGAACTTCTCTACTTCGTTGTCTGACATACCATCGAAGTAGTTATAGGAGGCATTGTACTGGCGGACATGATCGACGCAGAACCAATAGTACTCGCCGTCGCGGCGCCGCCCCATGGGAGCGCGGTTAGATCCGGACTTGTCACAGCCCTTCCACTGGCACGACAGCGTCTCGGGGGCCTTTTCGACCTTCGGCGCCGCTTTCGCGGATCGACTGCGTTTTCCGGCGACGCGGATCGAGTCGAAATATTTCGATTCGAGTTTCATGGCGCGAAGTATGATCTCTCCAATCCAACTGCACAAGCCAACATGCGCTCACCTTTGGCAAAGCGTTGCGAGCGCGACATAGCTATGTCCTAACTAGGAGGCAACTGAAATCAGCGCTTGCCTGCCGCGCTCGCCACAATTCGGCGAACTCCCTAGTGCGGACCACACGAAATCAGATCATGGAGACCAAATCTTGAGCATCGAACAACAAATGCGGGAAAAACTCATGGTCGCGCTTGAGCCGACGCGCCTTGACATCATAAACGAAAGCGAATTGCACGCTGGACACCGCAGTTCTCCCGGAACCGGCCAAAGCCATTTCCGCATCTTGATCGTGTCCCCAGCTTTTGAGGGCCAGTCGCACCTGCAGCGCCACCGGGTGATCAACGAAATTTTATGCGAGGAGCTTGGCGGCCTCATCCACGCTCTGGCGCTCAAGACTTACGCCCCTGGAGAGAGTACTCAGTAATCCTGTACGCTGCCACGTCGGATTCGATCAGCTGGTTGCTTCGGCGACGTATCAGGCAGCGTCCGGGTGCACTGGTTTGACCCGCAAAGCCGCGATCTTATTGCGGTTTTTACGCAGGATCTCGAACCGGTAACCGTAGAACGTAAAAACCTGCCCAGGTTCTGGTATCGTTTGCGCTTCGTGGATGACGAGGCCAGCAACCGTTGTTGCCTCCTCATCGGGCAGGTCCCAGTCCATTTGCCGATTGAGGTCCCGGATGGGCACGGATCCGTCAACGTTTACGGTGCCATCCGCCTGTGGTCGTATCGCCATGTCGTGGGCATCGTGCTCGTCGACGATTTGCCCGACGATTTCCTCCAGGATGTCTTCGAGCGTAATCAGGCCTTGGACTTCGCCGTATTCATCGACGACCAGCGCCATCTGCGTCTTACGCTTCAAGAACTGATTGAGCTGCTCCTTAAGGCTCGTCGTATCGGGAATGAACCACGGCGATGTGCTCAACTCCGCAAGGTCCAGCTTATCAACGTCCCAGTCGAGCTCAGCCAGCCGCGCCAAGAGATCCTTCGTGTGCAGCACACCGATGATATTTTCTGGCTCGTCCTTCCAGATCGGCAGCCTCGAATGATTTGACTTCACCGCTTCGTCGACGATTTCAATTGGCGGCTCGTCGGCATCTATGGTCTCCATCTTCGTGCGATGGATCATGATATCGGCAACCTGCAAATCGCCGAGGTCGAGCACACCACCAAGCATGTGCGCATCGTGGCGCGCGACCATACCTTCCTTCGTCTGCAGATCGATGTGGCCACGGATTTCCCGGTGCGCCGACAAGATGTTCGCCTCGTCGTCTCGGGTTGTTGGCGTCAGCGCCAGGATTCCTTTCACAATCGCCTCTACGGCCACCGTTGCCGGCCGCAACACCACAATTAAAACGCTCATGATCGGAGCAACCGCAAGCGAAACCCGGTCGGCGAACGCCAACGCATAGGTTTTTGGCAGCACCTCGGCGAATATCACGACCAAAAGCGTCATTCCAATTGTCGCATACGCGACGCCGACCTCGCCGAACATGCTGATTAATAAGCTTGTGGTCAGCGCCGAGGCGAGAATGTTTACGAGATTGTTGCCCAGCAGAACCGTTCCGATCAGGCGCTCCGGCGCCGCCAGCATCCGGTTCACCGTTTTCGCCTGCCGGTTGCCATCCTCCGCCATCGCGTGTATCCGCGCCCGTGAGGCGGCCGTCAG
>DAOUZE010000173.1 GCA_030665765.1 Filomicrobium sp. | reverse complement strand
GTTACAAGGGGGTTCGAACCGGCTAACCGCGCTGGCATCGAGTAACGGGGGGGTAATCTCGTGTGCGCGGACCTCAATTTTAATGCCACGGGAAGCGGGCCGGATTGATGCCGATCAATCGTAATTTGATATCAGCAAGCCGCGGCCAGATGGGGGCCGCGACAGAATGGAGCTGCCAGCACGCGAGTGCCAGCCTCTGAGTTTTCTGACATAGGCCACGCCAAACTTAAACGACCCGCGGCGGACCATTTCATGCGAGACATCGATGCCGCGTCGGGACAACATGTCCTCGACATCGCGCAGGCTCAGAGGAAAGCGAAAGTACAGCCAGACAGCTTGCTGGATCACAGCGGCCGGGAAGCGATGGCGACGACGGGAGGAACTGTTAATCGGACGTTAGTAGCATACGGCATCAACTGAGCAGGCGTGTTACCGTGACAACACCACCGGCGGCGTCGTTATGTAGCGGCTAAGCCGGTCCTCTTCTGTGCAACTGTATCGACAGCGTGAAGATTGTCCCTCTAACTCTTCGCTTCAGAGGCTTTGTCGCTGCTGCAGTCAGACACTCAATCGATGGGCTTTTGGTAATGGTGATGGTTCTGCCTTTCTAATATTGGCTTCCAGATTCCGCACCTTGTTATCCAGCAGGAAGACAGCACGATGCAAAGCTTGCACTGCCCGCCGAAGCTCTTCGGTTTCACTCATGCAATAACCCTTAACAATTAAACCTAAACAGCAGAATTACGCGCTGGGACCACAACCAGACCAACAACGAGACCGCAAGTAAACTAGCAGCGCGAATGAGCCGCACGTTTGTCTTATAATGCTCAAACCAACAAAGGCCGCACACAATCGGCACTGGCATGGGTCAGAACCTCTCTCTTGGATCCTGCCCAATCTCGCTCTTCCCGATTTGCCTCAATTTGTCTCGTGCTTGATGACTGGGGGCAGTCGGTTAGATCGCAAATAGCCTTCCCGGCCACCCCAGCACCTTGTAGTTCAATCCCCGAAGCCTTGGACGAATGAAAGACCAGAACACGGATCCTGCACCTATGAAATTGCTAACTAAGTCCGCCTGTCAGCTTGCGCCGACCTATGATGCGATCGTTGTCGGCTCCGGATATGGCGGTGGGGTTGCTGCTTCCCGCCTCGCGCGCATGGGCTTCAGCGTCGCGGTGATGGAGCAAGGGCGAGACTGGCGGCCAGGCGACTTTCCTACCACCATCAAGGCGCGGCTTAAGGCTATGTATGTCACGGGTACGATGCCGAATATCGGCGATCCGACAGGGCTCTGGCGCTTGACTGTGGGTAAAGGCCTATCGGTGTTTGCTGCGACCGGCCTCGGCGGCGGATCGCTGATTAATGCTGGCATAGCGCTGCGTCCCGACCTGAAGCGGTTGCGGAGGGCCGGTTGGCCCGAGGCGGTGCTCTGCGATGGGCGTCTGGACGAGGACTTGAGGCGGGCCGAAAGAATGCTTGGAGCGACGCCTGTACCAAACCCCGAGCGCTTCCCGAAATATGCTGCGATGGAACGTGCTGCCACTTCAGCAGGCACTAAATTGCGACTGCCCTCAATGACAATTTCGCACAAGTCAGGTCGGAACACGGCAGGTGTGATGCAGCAAGCCTGCCTGCATTGCGGCGACTGTTGGTCGGGTTGCAATACAAGCGCCAAGACGACCGTCGCCATTACCTATATTGCCGATGCAGTCAATCACGGCGCGCTGGTTTTTTGTGAGTCCCGTGTTACATCGATCGCTAAGGCCGGGGATGGCTGGGCGGTAGAGGTTGAGGATCTCTCAGGCCGCGGTGAGCTCCGGCAGGTCACAGCGAAAACGCTGGTGCTAGCGGCAGGGACGCTTGGGACGAACGAATTGCTGCTGCGGGCCCGACGTGAAGGCTTGGCGCTATCGAAGCGTCTTGGAGAGAACTTTTCTGCGAACGGCGACGATCTAGTCTTCGCCAATAAGCTGGCCCAGCCGGCCAATGCGGTGGCGACCGGCCATCCCTCGCAAGCGCCACTCGGGATGCCGCCGGTGGGCCCGCACTCAATATCGATGATTGACCTTGGTGATGAGCTAGGCCCAGCTTGGATTCATGACGGGTCAATGCTGACGATGATGGCCCGGCTAGCCCCCTACAAAGAAGCTTTGAATCTATGTTTTTCCCGCGCCTGGCGGCTCTTAAAAGGCGGGATCTATGGCTATGAGCAGAGCCGAGATTTAATCCTCTATATTGTCGCTCATGATGATGCCAGCGGAAGGCTAAAGCTGCATAAGGGGAGTGCCATTGTCGACTGGCCGAACTACAGCAAGAGTGCTGGGCTAGCTACAGCGCAAAAGAGGGCACAGGCGATGATCGAAGCCATGGGTGGAGTGTTCCAGTCCAATCCTTTTGTGATGCGGTCGTTCGGCGGCAACCGCATCATTGCTCATCCACTGGGAGGATGCGGGATGGGGGAGCATGTCGACCAGGGCGTGGTAGCTCCGGACGGACGCGTCTTCGATCCGTTGAAGGGGCCGCGGGGTGTCTATGAGGGACTTTATGTGTGCGACGGAGCGGCAGTGCCATCGGCTGTCGGCGTCAGCCCACTGTTGACAATCACGGCGCTGGCAGAACGAACGATGATACTTGCGTCAGAGCGGCTCAAGCGACCGCTGGATGTCAATGCCGTCCCACAGCGGCCGCGGAGTGATGTGCTAGTCTAGGCACTTAACTTTTCGTCAGACCTGCGCAAACGTTCAAGAGATCATTTTGCCAGGCGGTGCACCTTGCCTTCGGCCATAGGGTTGCTGCTTGTAGGCGGTGATCAAGATACTGGCCCGTCTGCGGGGCCACCTCCGGGTTCGCCAAGAGGCGGGCGAGGCTGCGGCCGGAGGCTTGTGGCGTTGTGAAGCTCGATAGTACCGGAACGGCGAGAGGCAAAAGTCGCTCCCAGCCAATGCGAGAGGAAAAGTCCAGGTTGCGAGCCAGCTGTGTAGCTGGAACAGCGCCAGGATCATAGGCGAGGAAGCGGATATCTTCTCCCTGTGTGAGACGCGCCATTGCGAAGGTCCATAGTAAGCAGCACAGCTTGGAGGTGGCGTAGCGATCCCGTGATGCTTGAGCAGGGCCGGCCGATTCATCGAGTTTGCCGCGTACCACAGACTCAGCGTTTGGAAAGATAGCGCCGCGATAGCCTAGTAGCTTGGTGAGGCGATCGGCGGGATTGTGCGATTGGCTAGCGGTCATTAGCACAATTGCGCCGGGGGCCAATGCGTTCCTGAGTTGGTCGGCGAGCGCAACATGCCCGAGACAATTAGTGGCGAACGTTTGCTCCACCCCGGCTTCGGTTAGCTGTAGTCTATCTCCGCCCAACATGCCGGCATTCATACCGAGCGCAGAGATCAGGCGCGAGCCGCGCTTTTCGTGGACCGCGTTAGCGAAGGTGTGTACCGAGGCTAGGGAGCTGGTATCGAGGCGGAAGACAGTGAGGCGGTCGGTCGGAACCCCAGTGCGCAACGCGTCCGCACGCTCGGGCGCGCGCGCACCGATGATGAGGTGCACGTTCTGTCGTTCAACAAGTGACCGGGCGGCCTCAAGTCCAAGTCCGGAGGTCGCCCCGGTCATCACAATTAGCGAACTTTTGTCGTGTGTCACGCGTCTGAGACCTTGTGTTTTGCGCATATTGGCAGGTGCTTACCATAGCGAAATCAATACTGCACGCACTGGCCGAGTCACCAAAATGCGCAATTGGCGAGGACTGATCAGCTCAGTCGCGAGTTTCTGGCTGAAGCTAGAGCGGAGCCCTCCGTTTCAACAGCACTCCTCAATCGTCGAAGAGCTAACCGGTGGTGTCTTCCGATCCAACTATCAGGTACTCATCGAATTCGATCCAGAGATCGCGCAGCGCGAGCCGAGACCAATCACGAGGGTCATTCGCCGAATACCGCTTGACGGTTGCTAATCTGCCCTAACTTTCACCGATAGCGCACGTCCGCTTATTGATCAAAGCTGCTAAGGGGAGCATCTGACGAACTCCGCTCATGCATATCCCGCTATGCACCCGACAGCGGGCATCCCAGCGAAGACGCTGCCCGTACATTACCAACGTCTCCAAAGTCCTGCCGGTTCAACCGATCGTCGCAACACACTCTGCAAACTTCTCTGCTGGTGATTGATAGGGTTCATCGCTTGACGCCGAGTGAACCGAGGGCTTTGCCGTAAAGCCCCCAGAACCGATCTGCTAAAGCTTAACCGAAGGATGTTGTTATGATAGTTTCTTTCTAGAAAGCCGCTGTGTGTGTTCAGCGCCGAGGCAGTTGCGAGCGCAGCTGTGACTTTGTTTTGCACGTTATAATGCGTTTCTTGGTGGAGGAGACTTATGGCGGTTGAAGATCACCCCCTTTACGAGAAGTGGTCAGACGCGCTTGCCGCGTTGAAGAACGCAAATGACTACCGGCAGCATTTGAAAAAGACCAATGCGTCGGTGAACGAGAAAGCGAAAGCTAGCGAGGACCTCGAACATGCCAAGGCTGCATTCGATGCGGTAAGCATGGAAATCGGCGACTAGCGATAGTCTACACTTCGGCTCAACCTTCCAAGGCAAGTGACCCGACGTAGGCGCGGAACACTCAAAGATGATATTTGCGCAATTCAAAGAGCTCCTCGGAACGGTGTTTCTTGTCGGTTTCATCGTGTTAATGTCAACAGCACCGGCAGTCAGCGACCGCTGCTCTAGGCCAGATCTTGTTTGGAAAACGTGGCGTGATCACGTACTGACGCGTAATCCAGGAACCGATTATTTCGAACTGCGTGGTGATGGGCGCGATGAAATCCTTTGGGCCTATCGATGCAAAAAGCGCAGCTCTAAATGTCCGCCAGATCAGCTAATGGTGTTCCACTGCATCGGCAATGAGAGAGTTCTTCTAGCTTTCGTTCACCAAGGTTGTGTGACGTTCGCCAAGGACATCCTGATTGGGGAGTACGTGCGTATGATCAGCGGGTCTCAACCCTGCTGATCATTGGAAAAGAACTTTCGAGGCTCGGTTCATAAGGCTAAATGGGGGGCATGCCTCTAATCCTTTTCAACCGATTAAGCGCTGATAAACTCTTCAAGGTGCTCGAAATCGGCGATGACGGCCCGTTCCTGATCGTCAAGCTCGAGCAGTTGAGCTTGGTGCAGCTCCTTGGTCGCGGCCACCAAATCTTCGAGGCTCACGTCAAAAAGACTGGTGAGGAAACCGCAATTAATCGTGTCGGGCACAATGCTGGGTTCGCGTCCGTCCATCGTGTTCATGCGTGCTACGACAAGCAGATACCCCGCGAGTCTTTGAGCCGTAGTCTTTCGTGAAGCTTCTTCTAAGCACTTTGCTTTCCGGACGTTGAACTCCCTGGCAATCGCAGCCGCTTCCTGCTCGCGAAGGGCGGGATCGCAATCGGCGAGTTGAGCGAACTCACTTGGCGAATAGCTACGAACGACGCAACCGGTCATGGCGTAGGCGGAGCTGGAGTGATGCTCGATAAAGCCCAGGCCGACGAAATCCCCCGGCTCAGCCAGGTCGAAGCTGCGTGGGGTGCTCTCATCGCCGATGCTGGAAACCATCATCAGGCCGGTCTCAATGCGGTAGACGTCGGTGCGTGACTGACCGGAGCGGAATAGTGTTTCTCCGACCTTCAATGCTCTTACACGGTCGTTACCGGCGACAGGTTCGGATACTAGGGGCTTTTGGAGAAGCTTTAGAGCCGTCCCATGGCTGGTGACCTCTGGCGTAGCAATCTTTTCCGCAATTTTCCCAGTCATGATCCCACCCCTACGAACTCTTGGTTTTACAAACACTAGCTCTTCAAGGGGTTCATAGTCCCCCTAGTAGCCTAAGTGCCTTTACGCTCTCAGAGAGTGGTCGAATTCTACGAAGCTGCCGAACCAGCAAACTGATCCAAGTCATAAAAACCGATGTCAAAGACATAACCCACAAAAGAAATGCTCAAGCACATAAGCCGGTGCCTGGGAGTGTGCGGAACCGGTGCGGACTATGCGGGCCGGGGAGAGGGACTGTCGGCCAGCCAGACACTGTCATACGCCGACCTTTTAAAGCTCTTGTGATAAGCCGTGCGATCTCGCGCATCCAGAGATCGCTGACCAGCGCGAGGCGCCGACACCGGCGGCTAAGGCGTCGATAACGCTGCCGGGACACCACACGAGTGTTTCTGTGGCCTTCCGCTCTTACCTAACCCTGGTCATCCTCTTTGCTATTCCCTGAACTTAAGAGGTCAGGTAGCTTCGCGATATTAGAAGCAACACGTCTGGCCTCGTCTCTCGTCAGCCTGAGATGGCCTGCAGCGGGTAATTCCCTGGGGTCTAGGCCATAGCAGTACGCAACAGCCTTCCCCTCAGCATCATCAACCCGATAGCCACCTGGGATCTCTTCCACCTTCCAAGGCGCCGGCATCTTTCTGGGATTGGTCATGAGTTGGAACGTAATGAGGGAGCGGCAAAGCGCAAACAGGTGTGCCGCCAGCTTGAGGGGACAAACTGGCGGCCAACATATGCCGGTTACAGAGGGGTGCTAACCGGCTAACCCGCGCTGGCATCGATTAACGGGGGGCAATCTCGTGTGCGCGGATTTCAATTTTAATACCACGTGAAGCGGGTTGGATTGATGCCGATCAATCGTAATTTGATATCAACAAGCGGCGGCCAGATGGGGGCCGCGACAAAATGGTGCCGCCAGCACGCGGGTGCGAGCGTCTGAGCTTTCTGGCATAGGCCAAGCCAAACTTAAACGACCAGCGGCGGACCGTTTCATACGAGACATCGATGCCGCGTTGGGACAACATATCTCGACATCGCACTGGCTCAGAGGAAAGCGAAAGTACAGCCAGACCGCTTGCTGGACCACGGCGGCCGGGAAGCGATGGCGACGATAGGAAGAACTGCTCATCGGACGTTGATAGCATACGGCATCAACTGAGCTGGCGCGTTACCGTGACAACACCTCCAGGGCAGTCCACTTCCATCAATCGGCTCTTCACTGGCCAATGATCCTGCACTTCGGGTGGACGCCTCACGTCCGCAACGCGTGCGCCTCAACTATCGTGCACCGCTCTATTTACTCAACGTTTTCTTGCACCTTTTCCAAGGCAAGGATTGTTGGCATCCCGGCCACCATCGACAACCAAGTCAATCAAAGAGCCCAGCAGATTAACCTCCCAAAGAAGCACCTCCCCCACACCCCTCAGCGCCACTCTGTGAGTGATTAACTTCGGATTCAAAAGAGAGCCCTGTATCGTAAACGGCGTCGCCAGTTCAACAATCTTGCGTCGCTTGGGCTGTGGTTCGACGCGAATGCTTAGACTCTTCTTCTTGAGGTTTATCCAGCCCTGCCCCTTCATCTGGATATCCGGTGTATCCAGAACGAGTTGTTGCACC
>DAOUZE010000160.1 GCA_030665765.1 Filomicrobium sp. | reverse complement strand
AAACCTGGTGCTGGTGAGCGCCTTCGTTCTGAGCACCCTGATCCTGAAATCGATTGCCAATATCGCGATTTTGTATTTCGTCGGGATACCGTGGAACACGGCCTATCAAGCCGGGCTCATTACCGGGCAGATCGGTGAATTTTCGTTCGTTTTGGCGGCGGTGGGTCTTGCCAATGGTGTGCTCGATCCGGTGGGTTATAAGCTGGCGATCTCAGTGATTGTGTTATCGCTGCTATTTAGTCCGCTTTGGACGAGGGCGGTAAAACAGGCGCACGATGCGACGGAGCAACGAATCGGCAATCTGAAGGTCGCGTTCTTTTCACAAGCGGGGCAGGTCGATGAGAAGGGCTCGAGGGGGGCCATGCTAGTAGCAGGTGACCGTCCGTCGGATAAAAATGAGCGCGAAAAGACCTGAAACACGACTCCGCCGGCTGGCGGTTCAAGCGGGCAGTGGCGACACTCCTGCTGGCTTAAGGCCCCCGGCATGCTAGAACGCCGCCCAAAACCGATTCAAGAACTCCAAACTGGCTGAAAGATCGATGGCGAAAAACGATGAGGTCCTGGGGACCGGCGATCAAGCTTCGGGGCGCAACTGGGGCGAGACGCTGTATTTGCCGCGGACCGACTTTCCGATGCGCGCTGGGCTGCCCAAGTTAGAGCCGAAGCTTCTGGAGCGTTGGGAGAAAATCGGGCTCTATAGCAAGATGCGGGAGGCCGCGCAGGGGCGGAACAAGTTCGTACTGCACGATGGTCCGCCTTATGCCAACGGTAACATCCATATCGGGCATGCACTCAATAAGATCCTCAAGGACCTGGTTGTGAAGTCGCAGCAGATGCTGGGCCACGATTCCAACTACGTGCCAGGTTGGGATTGTCACGGTCTTCCGATCGAATGGAAGATCGAGGAACAGTACCGGGCCAAGGGCAAGAACAAAGACGAGGTCCCGGTCAACGAGTTCCGCGCCGAGTGCCGGCAGTTCGCAGCCAAGTGGCTAGATGTCCAGAGGGAGGAATTCAAGCGTCTTGGTGTCGTTGGTGACTGGGATAATCCGTATTCGACGATGGCGTTTGCGGCCGAGGCGACGATCGCCAATGAACTGATGAAATTTGCCAAGTCCGGGCAGCTCTACCGTGGTTCGAAGCCGGTAATGTGGTCGGTTGTCGAAAAGACGGCGCTGGCGGAAGCGGAGGTTGAATATCAGGACTATCAGTCGGACCAGGTCTGGGTGAAGTTTCCCGTTCGAGCCGGCCAGATGAACTCAAATCTGCGTGAAGCTGTGGTCGTTATCTGGACAACGACGCCTTGGACTATCCCCGGCAACCGAGCGATCTCATTTTCGTCGCGGATCGACTATGGGCTCTACGAGGTTACGGCTGCGCCGGAGGTCAATTGGGCAGGTGTTGGTGAGAAATTTATCCTTGCTGACAAGCTTGCCGAGGACGTTATGAAATCGGCGAAGGTCGAGGCTTTCGAGAGGCGCGCGGCAGTTTCCGCAGCAGACCTGCAAATGGTGGTTTGCTCTCATCCGCTTAGTGATCTCGGCTACGATTTCGATGTCCCACTCCTAGAAGGTGACCACGTCACAGACGACACAGGAACCGGTTTTGTGCACACTGCGCCCGGTCATGGTTCGGATGACTACATCATCTGGATGAACAGCCAGAAGAAGCTGCGGGAGCAAGGCATCGAGACGACGATCCCGTTCACCGTTGATGCCAATGGCGTCGTCACCGACCAGGCGCCGGGGTTTGCCGGCAAGCGAGTCTTGAAGGATAACGGTGACAAGGGTGATGCCAACGAGGCGGTGATCAAGGCGTTGGCGGAAGCCGGCAAGATGGTCGCCCGAGCACGGTTGAAGCACCAGTACCCGCATTCGTGGCGTTCGAAGAAGCCGGTGATTTTCCGCAACACGCCGCAGTGGTTTATCTCGATGGACAAACGGCTAAGCGGCGAATCGGCGAGCAATGGCTCGCTTCGTGAACTGGCCCTCGCAGAAATCGAACGCGTAGACTGGGTACCTCAGTCGGGTGAAAACCGCATCACCGGAATGATCGAGAACCGACCCGACTGGGTGGTATCACGGCAGCGCGCCTGGGGTGTGCCGATCTGTGTTTTTCGGAACACCGAAACGGACGAGATCATCCCGGGGCCGGGCTTTGCGAAATCGGCTGAATTGGCCGAGCGCATCCGGTCGGCCTTCTACGAGAAAGGCGCCGACGTCTGGTTCGAAGCAGGTGCGAAGGAGCGCTTTCTCGACGGGTTCGTCGATGATCCGGGTGCCTGGGAGCAGGTCCGCGATGTTCTCGATGTTTGGTTTGATTCAGGCTCCACGCATGCCTTTACGATGGAAGACCCCGAGCACTTCCCGGGGCTTGCCGGTATCCGGCGGACGCTTGATGGCGGCCAAGACCGGATCATGTATCTGGAAGGCTCCGACCAGCACCGCGGATGGTTTCACTCGTCGCTTTTGGAAAGCTGCGGGACGCGCGGTCGCGCACCCTACGATGTCGTTTTGACTCATGGATTCGTTCTCGACGAGAACGGCCAGAAGATGAGCAAGTCGATGAAAAACGTCACCGCGCCGCAGGAGGTTATCGAGAAGTCCGGGGCGGATATTTTGCGTCTGTGGGTGGCGGCATCGGATTATTCGGATGATCTGCGCATCGGGCCGGAGATCATCAAAACGTTCGCGGAAACCTACCGCAAGATGCGCAACACCATCCGTTGGATGCTGGGTGCCTTGGCGCACTTCACGGATGAGGACCGCATCGAGGTTGCCGATATGCCGGAGCTGGAAAAACTGATGCTGCATCGGCTTTCGGAAATTGGACCAGAAGTGCGCACCGCCTATGCTTCATATGACTACCGCCGGGTGGTCCACATCATGACGCAGTTCCTCAACACGGACCTGTCGGCGTTCTACTTCGATATCCGCAAGGACGTGCTTTACTGCGATGGGCCTTCGAGTGTGCGCCGCAAGGCAGCACTGTCGGTGATCGATGAGATGTTTAAGGCAACGGCGTTGTGGCTGGCGCCGATCCTGTCGTTCACGGCTGAGGAAGCTTGGCTCTCACGCTATCCCTCGGAAGGCAGTTCGGTGCATCTGAATGACTTTCCTCTGATGTCGCGGTTGTGGCGCAACGAGGAAGTCGCCGAGCGCTGGGAGAAGGTGCGCGCGGTGCGCCGGGTGGTGACGGGTGCGTTGGAGTTGGAACGGGCCGGAAAGCGGTTGGGTTCAAGTCTGGAGGCGTCGCCGGTTGTTCATATCGCGGATGAGGCGCTTTGGGCAGCGATCGAGGGCGTGGATCTCGCCGAGGTTTGCATCACAAGTGGCATCGAAGTGGTGGCTGTGGCTGCGCCTGCCGGCGCATTCACGCTGGCGGATGTGCCCGGAGTCGGCGTCGTGCCGAAACTGGCGGAAGGCACCAAGTGTGCGCGTTCGTGGCGAATCACGGATGATGTCGGAAGCGATCCGGATTATCCGGAGCTATCGGCGCGCGATGCCGCAGTCATGCGGGAAATCGACGGGGCGGCTTAGATGGCGGATGGCGTGAAGGTAGCCAGTGAAAACGGAACGCGAGCGTGGCTCTGGGGGCGGTATTCCAGGCTCGGATTGTGGACAGCTGTTGTCACCTTGGCGTTCGATCAGGCCCATAAATGGTGGATGATCCAGGGACTTGGCATGCGCGAGGGTGACCGGTTCGCATTGATGCCATTTCTTGAAATCATCTATGTTAAAAACACTGGCATCAGCTATTCGCTGTTTGATAGCGCCAGCTGGCAGTGGCAATACGCGCTTGCGGGGTTCGCTATCATTGTTTCAGCGGCGTTGTGGGTGTGGCTTGCACGGTCGGGAACGGGCTGGCTGATGGCGGTGAGTCTGGGACTGATTATAGGTGGGGCCGTCGGTAACGGTATCGACCGTGTACTGCTTGGAGGTGTTGCGGATTTCTTCCTCCTGCATGCTTTCGGTTACTCTTGGTATGTCTTTAACATCGCAGACGTTGCAATAGTTGCCGGCGTCGCCGGGCTTTTGTATGACTCGATGATCGCGAGTCGCAATGATGACATAAAGTCGTCTTAGCGCCTTTTATTCGGGGTGGAGTGCTTGAACGGAGCCAGTTGGCTTCGGAAGCGCAGGAGAACAGCCATATGCCTTGGGGGGATTGCGGTAGGATCGGACTGCGGAGCTGGCGTACAGCTGCAGCTGTTGTGCTCGCTGCACTCTGTGTCAGTGCGTGTTCGGCTGGCGACGTCCAGTTTGAAGGAAAGCTTTTCGAACTGGCGGGCATGAACAACATTGGCAAAAATAGCAAAACCCCGCAAATGGCTGAACGTACAGGGCTAATCGTCCCGCCTGACTTGCAGCGTCTGCCTGATCCGAATCAACCTGCTGCACAGCAACCTGGTGAAGACCTACTGGCTTCCATCAATGATCCGGACCGGGTAAAGGTCGTCGACAAGGCGGAATTGGAACGCCAACAAGCAGAAGTTTGCAAAGGCTATGAGATGGCTAAAGTTCATAACGAGCCTGATGCCGATCAGATGAGGGGTCCGCTTGGACCGTGCCGGAAATCGGTGCTGAACTTGGTTGGTGCTTCTGGCGACTCGCTGTTCTCACCCTCGACGGATTCAAAGTAACGGCAGACCGACGCGGTTCGGCTGGGCGCTTGTCGGGTGGGCATGTCTGCGGACGATGATAAGCCCCTGGCCGGTCTTGACGAATTTCGTCACCGCTGACATGAACCCGTTGTCATTTGACTCTTCTCCGAGACCGCTGAAGTGTTGGGCGCAATGCGCGACGGTGTGCTAACCGTCGTCGCTTGGACCGCCGGATCATTAACGCGATGCGGTAGGTAATCAGAAGTCATTCGCACAACTGATCTCCGAGGATAGGCTTTTCATGCGCAAAAACGGCGTTCGCCGCTCCCTTCCAATTATTCTAACCCTCCTTCTGGCCCTCATGATTACAGCTACAGAAAACGCCCCTGACGCTCGGGCCGCTGACGCGACGTCGCGAGCCAGCGCATTCCAACTTGCCAACGGTATGCAAGTGATCGTTATTCCAGACCGGCGCGCGCCGGTGGTGACGCACATGGTTTGGTACCGGGTTGGGGCCGCCGACGAGCCAAAGGGGGCGTCCGGAATCGCCCACTTCCTCGAACACCTGATGTTCAAGTCGACCGAAAAGATCGCGATTGGTGAATTTTCCAAGATTGTGGCGCGGATGGGTGGTCAGGACAACGCTTTCACCAGTCAGGACGCCACGGCCTACTTCCAAAGGATTGCCAAAGACCGGCTGGCCAACGTGATGGCGATGGAAGCCGACCGCATGGCCAATCTCCGCTTGACCGAGAAGGAAGTGCTGACGGAGCGCGACGTTATTCTGGAAGAACGCCGGTCGCGTGTAGATAACAGCCCAGGTTCGATACTGACCGAGCAGATGGATGCTGCGCTTTACTATTCTCATCCCTACGGGACGCCGGTGATCGGCTGGTCGCATGAAATTTCACAACTCGATCAGAAAGATGCAATCGACTTTTACAAGCTCTTCTATGCGCCCAACAACGCCATCCTCGTCGTTGCTGGGGATGTAACCGTCGATGAAGTAAAGCGGCTTGCGGAAGAGACTTATGGCAAGGTGCCTGCAAATAACGGCATGAAGATTAAGCGGGAGCGGCCACTGGAGCCGCCGCATTTGGTGCCACGGAGGTTGCAGCTGAATGACCCGAGGGCCGGCAGGGCCTCGTTCCACCGCTTCTATCACGCGCCGTCATATGTAACGGCCAAGCCTGGTGAAGCGGAAGCGCTCGATTTGCTGATGAAAATCCTGGCGTCGGGTTCAACGAGCCGTCTGTATAAAAAACTGGTCGTTGAAAAGAAGTTGGCTTCAAGCGCCGGCGGCTGGTTCTACGGCGACGGATACGATAGCGGCAAGCTTTCGGTGTATGCGGTAGCCAATGACGGTGTCGGCTTGGAAGCCGTCGAGGCTGAAACCGATGCCCTGATCGCTGAAATCGCTGCTGGCGGTGTCACTGAGGCTGAACTGAAGCGCGCTAAGAATAGCCTGACAGCCCAGTTCATTTACGGGCTTGACAGCCAGGCAACGATGGCGCGCCGCTATGGTTGGGCCGCGGTGGTTGGTCAGTCGGTCGCCGACGTAGACACCTGGCCCGATGAAATCAACAAGGTTACGGTGGAGCAGGTGAAGGAAGCTGCCGCCAAGCAACTCGACCTGCGCCAATCGGTGACGGGCTATCTCATTCCGCAAGCCTTACCGTCTGCGGCGAATAAAACCGACGGCGCAACTTCACCAACCAATGGTTAGGGGATAGATCGATGAGTAATTCTCTTGCCTTTGCAAAAAAGTCACGGAGCCACAGGTCTATGAGTGCCGGTATGCTGGCGCTTGTCACCTTGGTTATCCTTTTCAGCTCGATGCGGCCTGGCAACGCTATGGACATTAAACAAGTTAAAAGCCCCGGTGGAATTGAAGCCTGGCTTGTTGAATCGCGTCAGGTGCCGCTATTGGCACTCCGCTTTGCATTCACTGGCGGGAGCTCTCAAGACCCGGCCGACAAATCGGGTGTGGCTCACTTCCTTTCGGGGATGCTCGATGAAGGGGCCGGCGACCTCGACGCAGCAGAGTTTCAAGAACGCATGGAAGATATTGCCATGCGTATGAAATTCGATGATTCGCGGGACACGTTCTACGGAACCGTGCAAACGCTGACGAAGAACCGTGACGACGCGATGGGCTTGCTGAAGCTGGCGTTGACGAAACCTCGTTTTGATGAGGACGCCATTGACCGGGTTCGCCGCCAACTGCTCGCGAGTCTAGCTTACGAAGCCAAATCTCCTGATCGGCTCGCAGCCCGAAAGTGGTTTGAAACGGCGTTTAAGGACCACGCTTACGGGACTTCACCACGGGGAACCGAGGCATCCTTGCAGCAGATTGGTAGTGCGGAGCTCGAAGCATTCCGGAAGAAGAACTTCGCCAAGAGCAACTTGAAGATCGTTGCGGTTGGCGACATTACCGAAGCAGAGTTGGGCAAGTTGCTCGATGACGTATTCGGCGACCTGCCGGAAAAAGCACAGTTGGAAAAAGTCGCCGAAACGAAGCCGGCACGCGGCGGGCGGCTCGAAGTCGTCGAGATGGATGTGCCGCAATCCGTCGCCGTTTTCGGCATGGGCGGGCTGAAGCGCAAGGATCCCGATTTCTTGGCGGCGTTTGTTCTCAACCATATTATCGGTGGTGGCGGCTTCTCGGCGATTTTGATGGAAGAAGTGCGTGAGAAGCGCGGCTTGGCCTATTCGGTCTATAGCTACCTCAACCCCATGGATCATTCGGCGATCTACATGGGCAGCGTGGCAACAAAAAACGACGCGATTGCCGAATCACTCGACATTATTCGCAGCGAACTAATGAAGATCGCTGAGGAGGGCGTTACCGAGGAGAGCTTGAAGAACGCGAAGAGTTATCTTTCCGGCTCCTACGCTTTGCGATTTGACACGAATTCGAAGATTGCGAGCCAGCTTCTCGGGATCTTGGTCGAGGACATGGGAATCGAATATGTGAAGGATCGTAACGCCTTGATCGAAGCGCTGAGCGTTGACGATTTGAAGCGGGCTGCCGCGCGGTTCCTCACGCCAGAGGATCTTATCGTGGTTGTCGTTGGAAAGCCCAAGGGGTTAGCTCCGAAAGGCTGAGGGAGTTGGCCAGCATGGCAGATGACGGGCAAAGTGGTGCGGCGAGGGCGGGC
>DAOUZE010000142.1 GCA_030665765.1 Filomicrobium sp. | reverse complement strand
CGTTATTGGCATAGTGGAGTGAAGAACAAACGGTGCAGCACAAAGCATGCTCAGCATTGACCCGAAACTGTTGCCTCAGGGTTCCCCCGCTGGCATGCCTTGAGAAAACACAATCCGCCAATGAAAAAGGACCGCAAAATGGCCGATCTGCCCGCAACAATGACTGCGATCGCAATAGAGGGAAAAGGTGGACCCGAGGTTCTAAAACCGGTCGACCTGCCGATGCTGCTCCCCGGCCAAGCACAGGTACTTATTAAGGTCGCGGCCGCTGGCATCAACCGGCCGGACATTATGCAGCGCCAGGGGCTATATCCCGCCCCGAAAGGTCACTCGGAGATCCCAGGACTTGAGGTCGCGGGAGTTATTGCCGCCACGGGTTCCGACGCCGACCGGCTCAAACCGGGCGATAAGGTCATGGCACTCGTCAACGGCGGCGGGTATGCCGAATACTGCCTGGCCGAAGAAGCCTGCTGCCTTTCCGTCCCCGCCGGCCTCCCAATGGAACAGGCCGGTGGCTTTGCTGAAACATTTTTCACCGTTTGGCACAATGTCTTCGAACGCGCCCAACTAACCTCCGGCGAATGGTTTATGGTCCACGGCGGCACATCCGGCATCGGCGTCACTGCGATCCAACTTGCCAAAGCCTTCGGCGCTAATGTGATCGCCACAGCCGGGTCGGACGAAAAGTGCGCAGCTTGCCGCGAGCTCGGCGCCGACGTGGCAGTCAACTACCGAACCGAAGACTTTGTCGAAAAGGCCAAGACAGCCACCGGTAGACCCGGCGTCAACGTGATCCTTGACATGGTCGGCGGCGACTACATCGCCAAGAATATCGCCTGCCTCGGCGACGACGGCCGCATGGTCAACATCGCCTATCAGAAAGGCTCAAAGGCTGAGGTTGATTTCATGCGCGTCATGCTCAAGCGCCTCACGATCACCGGCTCAACTTTGCGCATTCGACCAACCGAAGTGAAAGGCCGCATCGCCCGCAGCCTCGAGGAGTACGTCCTGCCGATGCTGGCAGACGGCCGCGTCAAGGTTGTCATGGATTCCACTTTTGCGATGCATGAGGTTGCCAACGCGCACGCACGCATGGACCAGGGCACACACATCGGCAAGATCGTCCTGACACTGTAAGCGGAGAACCAAGAATGGTTGATACAGAGCTTGTTTTGCAGGAAACCCCGAGTTGGACCTGGAGCCTCTTTCCCAACCAAAGCTATCTGGGCCGCGTGCAGTTGACACTGCGGCGGCGATGCGACGGCTCACTGGCCACGCTCACGAACGATGAGTGGGTCGACTTACGCAATGGCATTAGAGCAATCGAGGGGATCCTCGGGGGACTGTTTCAGCCCGACCGTTTCAATTACGAGCAGCTTGGCAACGTATGGACACAGGTCCACGTCCACGCCATCCCCCGCTACAGTAATGCCCGCCATTGGTGCGGCATTACCGTCCTAGACCAACGTTGGGGCGATCATCCGCTTCCCGAGCCCGTCTCAAACCTTGGCAGGGCCGAAACCCTGCAATTAGCCGAACAGATACGAAATTCGATTGGCCTTGCCGGACTCTAAAACAGGTATTCTGACCTAATTACCCCCATGCTTTGGCGGTTCCTCGCCAGCCTCCAAGAACCGCCTCACCTGCTTTTCGTAATGCTTCAACCAATGCTCGAAATAGGCCATATCTTTGCTGGCTGCGGCTTCGAATTCAGCTGGGCCGTTCACCGTCAACCTCAATGCAAGTGCGATCACATCGCGTAACAGCAAGGCGTCGTCGTACGCCATACCAGGCCTCACCTCGTCGGCATCGGCGTCCGTGAAAGGGTGCACCAAAACGAACTGAAACGCGCTTTCTACCAGCGCTACATTTCGATCCCGAACCCTCGCATTTTCGGATGACGACTGAGATCTATTCAGCCAAATGATGTTTTCCGTCATGTGCCACCCGTTAGCAATTGTATCACCTAGTTCAAACGAAAACTTGACGTTATCGGACTTGTCCGTCCAGCGCTCCTGCAAACCTTAATATCTGTTCGCACTTATGCGCTTTGGCCACACCCGTCGGCGACCCGTCGTGTTATTGACACTTTCGATAGAATATTCCTTGCAGGTTATTCGCAGCTGCAGTGACATACTTGAATGGGTGTGGACTTCCATCGTGTTCATTAACCGAGCAAACGCCTGCCTAATTGGACTGCTGCTGACGCTTACCCTGGCGGGTTGCGGTGCGCGGCCCGGTGCGGACGTCCTGCTGCCGTCTGATCACACGCCTCGGTTCACTGAGAAGGTGGATATGCTCGTGGCGACCACCCGCGCCGTTGGCGATCCGAGCAACCCATTCGCAACCAACGTGGCCCGGGCCAAACATCTGAATTTTGAATCTCACACCGTATCGATCCCGACGCATCACACACCTGGCAACATCGAGTGGCCGGATCAGGTGCCACCTGATCCCACGCGCCATTTTATCACCACCGACAGACTGCCGCTAAGCTCGCGTGAGTTCATCAGCAGCTTGCGTCGGCGAGCCCAAGCAGATCCCTCAGCCGAGAGGGTTTTGATCTTCGTTCACGGCTACAACATGCTCTATCAAGAGGCCGTGTACTGGATGGCGCAGATCACGCACGACGCTAGTTTCGATGGAACCCCGCTCCTGTTTGCCTGGCCCTCACGCGGCAAGGGACCGCTCTATGTGGCGGACCGCGAGTCAACTTTGTATTCGCGCGATTACTTTGAGCGGCTTCTTGTTGAAATCTCCAAGGTGCCAGAGATCAAGCACATCGACATCCTGGCCCACAGCATGGGAACCTGGCTCACGGTCGAAACCCTTCGACAGGCGGCTATGAAGGGACATGGTCACTTCAACGGTAAACTGCAGGACGTCATTCTCGCCTCGCCTGACATCGACGTAAACGTCTTCCGCACGCAACTTGAAACCATCGGCCCGCTGCCGCGGCCAATGACGATTCTAGTCTCCGGTGATGACAAAGCCTTGGCACTTTCAAGTGCGCTCAATGGTGGTGTTGAGCGTGTAGGAATGGTTGTCGCAAGAGATGTCCGTGTATTGGAGGGGGCTCGGCGATACAATCTCCGGGTTGTTGATCTGACCAATATCGATGATGGCAACGACGAGTCACATCACAACAAGTTCGCACGCTCCGCTCCCGTGATCGCGGCGATCGGACAAGGACTTTCATCCGATGACCCCAACAAGAAGCAGGCCGGGGTTGTTTCCGCGGTGGCCAATGTCGGCACCAGTATCATCAAGGTTCCCGTGTCGATCTTCAATCCGGTTGCCACACCCTAGTGCGGTTCAGGATTAGCTACTGCCATCTGTTCTCCATGTGCTAACAAGATTGGTCTGGCACCGCGAAAGTATCGCTCTTGCCTCACGCGCAGCGCTGCGCGCCGGTTCAGGATCAACGACAAACGCCATTCGACGCAGCCTGTCGGTGTAGTCATCTGGAAGCATGCTTTGCTCGCATCCGGCCACGACCAGCTGCAAGTACCAATCGTAGGGGCGCAGCCCAAGTTCGGTTGCCCTTGGAACATAAGTCGCCGCAACGATCGGCTTCGACGCATGCGGCGCGACAATCTGAAAATCATCGACACGGTGATAACCTGGCCCCTCATACCGATCGAGGGCCTCGCGCTCGGCTTTCGTGATCTCGAACAGAACACCGAAGACTCTCTCGCCTTTGGCGCGAACCAAACCCGCTTTGCCGGAGCCATCCGTACCGCGCTTCAAGAAATTCACCGTATGATCGGCCGCGACAACGACATCCAACCGGCGTGCGCTCGGGCAACGCGCGGCGAGACGTTCGACAAGCATATTGGAGCCGTATGCGAAATAGTGAAACGTCGTCATCTATTCTGGCACATTGGGTTCTGCAGGTTAGATCGCATTGGTGTCTGTTTATCACTTCTGCCGGCGATCACCACGCACCGGACTACTACTATCGCCCGACCTCCACAGCATCACCAGTCCGTCAATGACCGTAGATCTGTCGACACAACGCTTGAGCTTGAAAAGACAACAAGAAACTCTACTGTTCGCTGGCAGCCTCCTGCGCGCTGAGCACCGGATGCACATGCTTCCCAACGAAGCCCGCGAAGAGTACTTTGGCGGCCAACGTTTCATTGATGAGATAGCGCTGAGGAGCAGCAAGCGCCTCAAGTTCGCTGCGGGAACGCATGGCGGCAATCCGGTCGCCCACAACAGCCACGGCCTCCGCGCGTGCGCGGTTGGGGTCCGTGGTGATGATCTCGCGTGCCACAAAGATCTGTGCTTTGGGCAATGGTGCAACCTCCTTCATGACACCTTGCCGGCTGGTCGCCTGCGCAAACGCCGGCACAGGATGAAGTGCGACCGACGGAACGCTCAGACCGCCGCGGCAGTTTACGAGAGACTGAAATCCGCAACGGTTTCGTATCCCGCGTTGGGGACAATCAATACACAACGTCCTCCTTGATAAAAGAACGCTCACTTCTAAGGTTGTGTTGTCTCTCGGAGCGCCACTGAACCTCTGGCGCCCGCGAGACTAACGCCCCCGGCACAAAGCAGCAGTGGCGTCGCCCGGCGTGTTCCGGACCGCAAGATACGCCATTCGATCCTTGGAAAGAATGCAGCTCAAGCATCAAGAAAACAAAGCGGTAAGGGCCAATCGGATATCAACCGCGCCCTACCATACCAACTCCGCCATCGCCGCTATAGGTCGCGCAGACTTATCCGGGAACAGCGTATCCAGCACGGCTGGCTCCAGCGCCTCGTCATCTCCCATATGCACCCGGCTAGCCACATAGACCGCGCGCACGCCGGCGGCGATCGCTCCCGCGATATCGGTCTTAACGCCATCACCAATGGCCAGCGTCCGCGATCGCGCCAAATCCCGACCGCGTATCTCGGCCAAGTCCTTGAAGGCCATGTCGTAGATCGGCTTGAATGGCTTCCCCGCCAGCGCCACAGGACTTCCAAGCGCCGAATAAGCATGCGCAAGCGCCCCTGCGCAGTAGATGATATGCCCTCCACGCTCGACCTTGATGTCAGGGTTAGCGCAAATCATGGGCAACCCGCGCGCAGCGAATGCTTCAAGCATCTCCGCGTAGTCGGCCGGCGTCTCCCGAGTATCATCAAACAACCCGGTACACACGACCACCTTAGCACCATCTCCAGAACCCGCTCCGACCCTCTCGACATCGATGCCGGCGAAGATCGGCTCGTCGCGCGACGGCCCGAGGTGAAAAATCCCTTGGCCAGAATACGCTTGGATCAGCTCCCGCGTTGCATCGCCCGAAGACAGGATGGCATCGTAGGCATCCGCACGGACACCGATCTGGTCGAGCTGCGCCTTAACTCCCGCACTAGGCCGCGGTGAATTCGACAAGAGTAGAACCGCACCGCCGCCTTCTCTAAAGCGCGCACACGCTTCGCCTGCCCCAACAAAAGGCGTCACGCCGTTATGTATCACCCCCCAGATGTCGACGAGCCAGGCATCGGTCTCAGCAGCAAGCGGAGCGATGGAATGAATAACTGGCATGGAGTTGGGCATAGTCAGTCCGACTTGTTTTAGGGGCCGCACAAGACCCCCAACAACATCATGGCCGCCTCCAAAAAAGAAAGGCGGCCATGGATTGGTGGGGGTCCGGTGAAATTCTATCGTGGCTTGGCGAGCGATAGCAAGTAAGGGCGGCTTATGCCGCAGCGTGGCCGTTGCCTGATAGCACCTCCCGCTTCACAGCCTTCGCGCTACCAAACAGCGTCCCTTGTCCATAGAGGACACCGAAGCCGAAGATCTTCGCCGCCGCATGTTCATCCGCCATGCGCCCGACAATCACGCTGAGCCCCAGCCGAGCGACATGTTTGCAGATGTCGGCTGCGGGGATGAACATGTCATTGCCGGCCGGAAGTCCCTTCAAGAAAACGTCGGCATCCAGTTTCACAAACTCGAAGCCCCGAGCTTTGAGAAGCTCAAAATCCATATCGAGATCGGTGACACCGGCGATCGCATAGCGAAAACCGAGACTGTTAAAATCGGCAATTGATCGCCATTCCTGTGCACCGAAACCGCGCACGTCAGACTGGCTGAATGTCATGATCAGCTGGCCAGCCAAGTTCTGTCGCTCGCGATAGGCTCGCGCCACATCATCGAAGAACCTGTTGCCGCCCAAAGCCTCTCCGCTGATGTTGGAAAAGAGAACACCCATGCGTCCCGAAAAACGCATCGCAATCTGGGATGCACTTCCCAACCGAGCGCCGTCGAGCCGCGGCAACATACCGGTCCCAGCCAACTCGGCCTTCGACTCCTCGGTATCAAGCACCTTGCCAGCCTCGTCACGCAAGCGAATTTGGACTTCAAAATGGCGTGGTCGCTGCGCGCTGAAATCCACGATCGGGTCGAGCAGTACTTCAACACGCCCCACCGCCAGCGCTTCAGCCAATGCCGACAACCGAGCATTGACTGCTGCTGGCCGCCCCGACTCTGTAGCACCGGCGACAGGCGCCTTCTGAGGCGCGGACACCGGACGCTGCGCCGCAGCTTGTTCCATCGAACGCATGCTGTCGGCAGTCGTCTTCAGCGCATCGACCGACTTCGTAATAGCCGTCTCGGAAATCTTCGACGCGGCCTTTTCGCTTTTCGCAGGCGTTGTACTCGCTGCGTTGACTTCCTCTGCAAGTTTCTTAATCAAACCCTGTATCATCTCAACGTCGGCTTCGCGCGGCGAAGGTGCAACTGGCCGTGGCGGCAGAGTGGGTGGGGCTGCGACCTCCGAAGGCGCTTCAGGCAGGCTTAAGGCCTGTTTCGCAGATTCGATCCCGCCCGCCCCGGGTTTTGTAGCGGCCGCATGCATCACCGGACGAGCCGGCGAATGCTGTAAGGACGGCGGCGCCGACGCTGGCTTGAACGCGCCGGGCTTTGTCTGCCGATCCGGCTTGACCGCTGGCGCAAACGACGACATCGGAGACGGTTTCGCCGCCGGAGCTATTGCCGGAGCCGCATTTAAGGTCGGGGCCGAAGCAAATGCCGCCTCTAGAGCCTGCTTCAACTGAGGTGCGTGCTTGATATCAGTGGTTCGCACAGATCCTGAGGCAGACTTCACCTCAGGATCTCGCTTTTGCTCGGCGGAAAGTCTTGGCTCGGTAGCCAACTTAGTCGCTGGAGTTAACTTCGCGCGAGGAGGCATCGGAGCAGATTTGCCCCCTTCTGCACTGAAACCCACTGGAGCAAATGCCGCCTCATCAAAACCATCTTCATCATACTGATTCAAAAGGTGACGCGGCATCATTGCGTGCACCGCCAGCATACAAACGTAGGCAGCCAGGGCCGTTAAGATCGATGCCCAAGGGGCAAACCCTATGTGTAAATAGAGCGCCGTTCCGAGTGCCAGCGTCGCGAGCGCCATCGCCAGAATGCTGATCGCTTCGCCTGTGATCCGCACCGGAAACGGCACCAGCTTCGGACCAACCGCGAGGACATCGTCCTTCACGACAGGCCTTCCAGCCCTTGCATCAAATTTATTCGGCGGACTAGCCGCCACATCCCCAAGCATAAGTGTCACCCCGCGCCCCTACGACAGCTCAAGAATCAGTTCGTTTAAGGATCAGCATGGTCGCGCGGTGAAGCAACGCACCCCAGGGAGATGTCACCAGCTTTTCCACCGCGACTCAACATAACCCCGAGCAATGTGTTGCCATCGGGCATCGAAAAATAGTCAGTTACACCAAGTCGTTGAGTAGTTGCCGTAGACGTCGGGCGATCTCACTGACTTCGTCCAGTGTGCTGATCAGCGGCGGCGCCACAACGATTGTATCGGCAGCGACTCGAATATAAAGGTCGCATTTGTGGAAGGCTCGGGCCATCACCTCGTAGCCACGCACCCCGGCCCCCTCTGCAACCGGAACAAGATCAATCCCGCACATCAATCCAATAGGGCGAACGTCGGCGACATGCGGCGCGTCCCGAAGCGCCATGAAGATCTCGCCGAATTCACGCTCCATTTCCAATACCCGACTGAATAGACCCTTATCACGATAGACGTCCAATGTGGCCGAAGCGGCCGCTGTTGCCAGTGGATGCGCAGAGTAGGTGTAGCCATGATAAAGTTCGGGCACATGTTCTGGCCCCTGCATCAGCGCCGAATGGATTTGCTCGCAGGCCAACACCCCTGACATCGGCACTGATCCATTCGTGAGCCCCTTGGCAAACGTGATCAAATCCGGCTCCACGCCATACCGCTCCGCCGCAAAGGCATGCCCAAGCCGGCCGAACCCGGTAATGACTTCGTCAAAGATAACCAGAATCCCGTGCCTAGTTGCGATAGCGCACAACTGTTCCAGATACCCTTTCGGCGGTGGCAGGCATCCCGTCGAGCCTGCGACGGGCTCAACGATGACCGCAGCGATGTTGGAGGCGTCGTGCAGCGCGACGAGGCGCTCCAATTCATCTGCAAGCACCGCCCCCCACTCTGGCTCTCCGATGGTGAAAGCCTGACGATCCCTGTCATATGTCGACCGTAGGTGATCGACGCCTGGAAGCTGTTGGCCAAAAGCTTTTCGATTGCCGGGGATGCCACCTACGGCCATGCCGCCAAAACCGACACCGTGATAA
>DAOUZE010000321.1 GCA_030665765.1 Filomicrobium sp. | reverse complement strand
GATCACCGAAGGTTGCCCCTCAACGCCATCGAAAGACGCCGTAGCGGCAGCTAGATTATGGCTGCGGATCAGATCTTCTGTTTCGGGTGGGGGCGCGGGATCCAGGATCAGCAGATGCTTGGGATCGAGCCCGCGTGCAAGGAGTCCGGCAACCAGGGCGCCGCCCATCTTGCCGGCACCAAGAATAAGAAGGGGCCCAGAAAGCTCAAACGGCATGATGGCGTCTCCTCCGCGCCTGACGAATAACAGGTGCGGAGAAAAGCTTCTTCCTCACGCCTGCCCTTCGGTTTCGAACATTGTCGAGACTAGAGCCTCACGGCTTGGCTTACCGGCCCAGACTACGTATTGGAACGCCTGATAGTAACGTTCGCAGGATTCAAGTGCAGCTTGCAGCATTGCTTCACACTGTTCGACGGTGGCCACCGTGCCGCCGAGTAACAACGCATGCCGGTACATCACCAGCCCTTCGTTCGTCCACAGATCGAAATGGCCAAGCCAAAGTTGTTCGTTTATTTGTGCGACTAGGCGATACATTTCATTAAGCCGCTGCTCAGGAACCCGGAAGTCAAAGGCACTCGCCACGTGTAGTGCTTGCAGGTCTTGGCGCCAATTGATCGACACGTGATAGTCGGTCCAAGTCCCCGCAACTATGATGGTCAGTTCATCATCACCATTGCGATCGCACTGCCAGTCATGGCGGTCTGCAAGCTGTTCAATTAGATCTACGGGATTGCTGAGGCGCTGGTAATCCGCTCCGGCTGATGCCATTCGTGGTCCTCGTTCTTCCTGGGCCGATTGGATCCGCCCCTTGGCGCACAGCGCCCTGTGAATCGATCAAGCAGCCTCCCAGAAGAAGATGTTCCGGCCACCCGCAACAGGCACAGAACACCCCACCGCCCTGAGTCGCAACCGGACCCACCAAAGTGTCCACCGGCAACGTGGCGGAGTGCGGGCGGAACCCGGTCAATAGGGCGTTATCTGTTGAAAAAGCCAGAATTTTTCCGGGCCGAGGCAAAGCTGCACTCGACAGGGTGAGCGATCACGTTTTCTCGATTCAAAGTTCGCTCTTACGGGACCGCCAGGTCGGTCTTAGCGGCCTTCAAGTGCTGCTATCCGAGACTCCAGACGCTCGTTTTCTTCACGCGCTTTTTCAGCCATTGCCCGAACCGCTTCGAACTCCTCGCGACTTACGACATCCATCTCCTGAAGAAATTTCTCGCCCTGCGCGCGCATCATCGTCTGCATCTCGCGCTGGACCCCCTGCGCGGCACCTGCAGCATCCGTCATCATTTTAGCGAGTTCATCAAAGAGCCGGTTTGATGTCTGGGTCATGTTAATTCCTTAATACCTGCTTTTACGCTGCTGCGCTGCCATCGGGTCATCGCCGGCGGACTTGCCGCTACTATGATCGTGGGCCGCATTCCCCGCAACCTTGACAGGCCGTCTCGCTTCACCAAACCTCGCGCAGCTCCACGAACCACTCCTCTGACCAGCGAGATTGCATGAGCCCTCTCGATATACCCTTCCCAGAGATAAATCCGATCGCGCTTCAGATCGGACCGCTTGCCGTCCGCTGGTATGGCCTTGCCTATGCGGCGGGCCTCATTATTGGGTGGCTCTATATCCGCCAGCTTTTGGAGCGCCAACAGCTCTGGAAGAACGAGACCGCGCCGTTGCGTCCAGACGACGCTGACGAGCTGCTCGTCTGGGTTGCTGCCGGTGTAATCCTTGGCGGGCGTCTTGGGCACGTACTGTTTTACAATCCAGATTTTTATTTCGCGAACCCGATGGAGATATTCGCCATCTGGAAAGGCGGTATGGCCTTTCACGGTGGGCTTCTCGGAACCGGTATTGCCATGGCGCTCTTCGCGCGCCGTGGAGGTATCTCGGTGTGGCCGGTTATGGATGTCGTCTCCGCGGCAGTGCCAATCGGACTGTTCTTTGGGCGCGTGGCAAATTTTATCAATGCCGAAGTCGTCGGTTCGGCAACCAAAATGCCATGGGGCATGGTTTTTCCAGGAGCCGGTACCGAGCCGCGTCACCCCGCAATGCTTTATGAAGCAGCGCTCGAAGGCATCGCGCTATTCCTAATACTACGTTACTTCACTCACACTAGGCTCTCCCTAAGAATGCCAGGCTTGACCACCGGTATCTTCCTGACCGTCTACGCGGTCTTCCGCGTCTTCTGTGAGCTTTTCAAGATCGTCGACTACCGGTTGCTCCTCGCCGATTATCCAATCACCAAGGGCATGGTTTATTCGGTGCCAATGCTGCTCTTGGGTCTATGGTTCATCTACGGCGCCCGAGCCCGCGCTAAAGGAACCCCGGAGGAAAAGGCTGCGTGACTGGTTATGATTCAAAAGCCCGTCACAATACGCCTCTCGCGCGAAAGCTGAAGGATGACATCATACGGCACGGACCGATGGATATTCCAACTTATATGCGTGCATGTTTGTTGGACCCCGACTACGGATACTACCGCGCCAGTACGGCAATTGGCAAAGGCGGCGACTTCATTACCGCGCCCGAAATCAGTCAGGTGTTCGGCGAGTTGATTGGCCTCTGGTCGGTTATTGTCTGGAAGCAGATGGGCGAACCGGCACCATTCAACCTCATCGAGTTAGGTCCAGGACGCGGGACACTAATGAGTGACGCATTGCGGGCGGCAGGTGTGGCTGGCGACTTTCTGTCAGCCGCCGACATCTGCATGGTGGAGATCAACACGACCCTTCGCCGGATTCAGGAATATACGCTTCGGAACGCCACCGATGGCTGCGTAATGCTAAGATGGTTTGATTGCATCGAGGAACTCCAAGAAGCCGACGGCAAGCACAAACCGGTCATTCTCATCGGAAACGAGTTCCTCGACACCCTGCCGCCAACGCAATTCGTTCGTTGCGGCTCTAAATGGCATTGGCGTCAGGTTAGTATCGACCAAGACGACGCCCTGCAGTTCAGTCCATCGATCGCGCCCATAGCATCCGAATTCCCCGAACTAAGCCAAGACCTCGAGGCCGTATTTCCCGGTGCCGATGTGGATACTGTGGTTTCACGCACGTCCTTCAACGGCCTAACCGACAGAATACTTGGCTGGGACAACGTGGCGGCGCTGATGATCGACTACGGCGACACCAGCTCAATGCGTGGCGATTGCCTGCAGGCCGTCCGTAATCACACGTATGAGCATCCCCTGACGTCACCAGGAGAGGCTGATCTCAGTGCACTTGTTGATTTTCATGAGCTGGAAAAATGCATCCAAAGAACCGCCAAAGATCGCCTCGTCATCGATGGCCCAGTCATCCAGGCAGAATTCCTGGGCAGCCTCGGCATAATGGAGCGCGCGTCCCACCTCATGGCGCGAAATCCGGATAAAGCCGCGCAGATTGAAGCCGGCGTCGCACGGCTCATGTCGCCCCAAGGTATGGGCACCCGCTTCAAGGCGATCGGGGTGCGATCCAAGGAGCTGCCAATCCTGCCTGGCTTCGCTTAAGTCCGCCAAGGAGCCCACTATGCCGAGCCCGCTAATGGCCGACAACCTCGCCGATATTGCTGATCTCTCCGGCATCCAGCACGGCTTCTTCACCCGGCAAGGCGGAGTTTCGGAGGGTATTTACGCCTCCCTCAACTGCGGTCTTGGCTCGCGCGACACTCCCCAAGTGGTGGTCGCAAACCGGGCCCGAGTGGCACTCGACCTCGGCGCGCCAGAGCCAACGGTCCACACCCCCTATCAGATCCATAGCGCTGACGCCCTGGTCGTCGACGGCCCCTTTCCTCCGGGCAAACCACCGCGCGCAGATGCCCTCGTGACGCGAACTCCGGGCCTTCCGATTGGTATCCTGACGGCGGATTGCGGGCCCGTGTTATTCGCCGACCCACAAGCCCGCGTCGTCGCCGCCGCCCATGCCGGTTGGCGCGGTGCCATGGAGGGTATTCTAGAGGCGACAATCGTCGCTATGGAATCCCTTGGCGCCCGCAGAAGCCGTATTCATTCGGCGCTGGGCCCATGTATTGGCCAACCCAATTATGAAGTGGGTGAGGAGTTCCAAGACCGCTTCATCGCACACAGCTCATCCTACGCGTGCTTTTTCAGAACACCGCAGAATGCAACCCGGCCACACTTCGATTTGCCGGGTTTCATACTATCGGATTTAGCCACCAGGGGATTGGCGAGCATCGCTTCTGAGTCCCGCTGCACCTACGCGAACGAATCAAAATTTTTCAGC
>DAOUZE010000084.1 GCA_030665765.1 Filomicrobium sp. | reverse complement strand
GACGTGCGCTTCATGATCCAGGTCGATACGCTGTGTCACAGGATTCCGAACTTCATCGAGAAGTCGAAACGCGCTGGCGTCACAAGGGTTTTCATCGGGCTGGAGAACGTCAATCCCGATAACCTATTGGCTGCGAAGAAGCGGCAAAACAAACTGACTGAGTACCGGCGGATGCTGCTCGACTGGAAAGCCGTTGGGATCATGACGTTTGCCGGTTACATCCTTGGTTTTCCAAATGACACGCCGGAGTCGATTGCGCGCGACATCGAGATCATCAAGGATGAGCTGCCGATCGATGCGTTGGAATTCTTTATTCTGACGCCGCTTCCCGGATCGGAGGATCACAAGGTTCTTGACGCCAAGGGCGTCGCAATGGACGTCGACATGAACCGCTACGAGTTGGAACATGTCGTCACCGATCATCCCAAGATGACCCGCCAGCAGTGGCAGCAGGCCTATTACGCGGCCTGGGGGCAGTTCTACACCGATGACCACATGGAGACAATTCTGCGGCGGGCTCACGCCAGCGGCATCGACATCTACCGCCTGATGGCCGTCCTGTTATGGTTCTCTTCCGCGGTGCCGGTTGAAAAGGTTCATCCGCTGCAGGCCGGTCTTCTGCGGCGCAAGGATCGTTTGAGCCGCCGTCCCGGTCTCGCCCAGGAATCCTGGCTGCCATTTTATACGAATTACGTCTTCGAGCTTGCCCGCAAGCAGGCAACGCTGTTTCAGCGCTGGCGATCATTGCGCGCCATTTGCCGCAAGATCGCTGCGGATGCGACAAAGGACAACTATACCGATAAGGCGCTGACCCGCGTTCCTGAGGGTGTCGAAGAGGATATGCAGCTCTATACCCAGACCGCATCAGCGCAGACCGCGGTCACACGCGAACGGCGCGTCGCCGGACTTTGATGTGGTCGCGGATATCGAGTTTCGACGCAGAAGTCTAATGTCGGCGATCTTTTAAGAGCCGCGACGTTGCCTCGTCGAGCATTCCAAATCGACACGGCAATTAACCGTCCGGTAGGCATTCCCACGTTACATCCATGTTGGAGCAATTGTTCTCAGATTGCTTGTTGAGGCGTCGCGTGGGGTTGTGGATGCGTTGTCCGGCTGTTCGGTTGTGGCTTGGCTTTTTGATTTTTGCCTTTTGCTTCGCAGGCTGGTCCGGTGATGTTTCCGCGCACACCTACTCAAAAGCTTACCATATCGGCCTGCAGGCTCCTGGCCAGGGAACGGTGCACCTATATGCCGAGGAGTACGGAAAGGGGCGACCGATGCTCCTTTTGCATGGACTTGGCGCTTCGACCTTTACATGGCGCAATCTGATCCCGGCTCTGTCCCGCCACCGTCGTGTCATCGTTCTAGACTTCAAGGGCTTTGGCCGTTCGGAAAAGCCCTTTACGCAGGCCTACAGTCCTTACGATCACGCCAATCTCGTGTTGGCATTCATCCGCAAACGCCGGCTCAAGAACCTGACCATCGTCGGTCATTCCTTTGGCGGGGCGATCGCGATGCTGGTTACCTTGCGCTTCAACGAGGTAGAGCCGGGCCGGGTTAAAGACCTGATCTTGATGAATGCACCGACCTATCAGCAACCGGGGACTGGTTTCGTCGATTTCATGAACCTACCAGTGATCCCATATGCGGCGTTGATGCTGTTGCCGCCCGAACTGACGACGTGGCTGTCTCTCGACAAGGTGCAGGCGCAGAAACTCAGTCTCGATGAGGTGCGTGGCTATGCAGCCCCTTTCTACGAGGCGGCGGCACGCCACGCTTTAATCACGACGGCGCGGCGCATCGTGCCACAGCACATGGAGGATCTGATTGCGCGTTACCCCTCCGTACGCCAGCGCACGCTGGTCATTTGGTGCGATGGAGATCAGACCGTCCCAGTGGGAACCGGCATCCGGTTGGTCAAGGCTCTGCCTCGCGGTCAACTCAAGATACTGACTGGTTGCGGTCACGTTCCTCAGGACGAACGGCCGGAGGCGGTTTTGGAATTGATCGGGTCATTCCTGCGAAGGTGATGCGGACGTGCGCTCTTTTCTCAGTGCAGCTATCTCAAGGCGCAATCCCTTCATTTCGTCCAGGAGCTCGGCGAAGTGTGCTTCGTTCTCGCGATGATGATGCTCTTCGTTCTGCCCGCTCGCCGTCTGCATGGCGTTGACGATGATCGCGATGAACAAGTTTAAAACGGCAAACGTGACCACGAGAATGAATGGGACGAAAAAGGCCCACGCGTAGGGGTAGACTTCCATCACAGGGCGAACGATGCCCATCGACCAAGATTCAAGTGTGACGACCTGGAACAGGGTGTAAAGCGACGCACCAATGGTCCCGAACCATTCAGGAAAGGCGCCCCCGAACAATTTCGTGGTCATTACGGCGGCCACGTAAAAAATCAGCGCCAGAAGTGCGATGACCGAGGTCATAGCTGGAATTGCGTTGAGCAGTGCCTGCACCACCGTACGCATTTCCGGCACTATGGAGATCAACCGCAGGGCGCGCAGGATGCGTAGCGAACGCAGCACGGACAAGCCATCGCCTGACGGCATGAGGGCAATGCCGACGATGATAAAATCGAAGACATTCCAGGGGTCGCGGAAATAGGACAGCCGGTGAACGAACAGCTTCGCGGCAATCTCCACACAGAAAATGGTCAATGCAATCCTGTCTAACGCGACTAGAAGGGATCCAGCTGTCGCCATCGCCGTGCGCGATGTCTCAAGCCCAAGTGTGACCGCATTGATCAAGATTACCGCGATGATCAAGTTGGAAAACCAAGGGGCTTCCACCACTCCGCGCAATCGCTCTCTCAAGACGTCGTCTCCCAGCTGAGGTTCGTCATTGCACCGCTTGGTTGTATTCCACTTCCGCGCCGCTGATCTGGGAGGTGCCGGCAAATTGTCAAGGAGACAAACTCCCAGCTGTTGAGTTCATGTGTTGTTAGGTTGCGGTAGCGGATGGCTTTCAGCCGACTTCATGCTGACGCTACTCTAGTTGTGCTAATCAGCGGTCTGTCTTATGTCATTTTGTTTGGTGGGTGCCCCGATGCCCAAGTCCTTGTCCCCCTCCGCCTCCTTGCGCTCCAAAGGCGGTGTCCCGGGGTTGCTTGGGATCTGGATGTTCCCGTATCTACTTGCTGGCGTCGGTGATGCGGCTGGAGTGCTGATCGACGGGGCAAAATCCCTTCGCACTTCGGTGACGGAGTGGCCGGTCCCATAGGATGTCTATCTCTGGTTGCTTGTCATGGTTGTGCTTTCGGTGATCTGGCTGGTCGCCGAATTCAGCACCGTTACGAACCGCGTAATCGTCGTGCGATCCCGGCATCGCAGGCTGGATGCGTGCCGGCGATCATCTGCAATAGTGGTTCGTCGTGTCATGGGCTTGTGCCGTTGCCGGTTCTATTACTTCGGGCTGGCTTGGTATCAATAACGCGGTACAGAAACCGTTCCTCAGCCCGCGCGGTACGATGTAGCCAAGGGTGGAGCTCCCACCCGATCCGCTTCCTAGCGGTGTTCCTCCACGGCGGCGTCGATGAGGGCTTTGTTGAAAAGGTTGAGGGCGCTAAGGCGGTCGGCGTGACCGATGATTAGGGTCGGATCGTTCGCCGACACCACGACGATGCGGGGTTGGCCGCAACGATCAAATTCACGCAAAGCTCTCTCCAGTGTGTCGGTTGCCATGAGCCAAGGGGCTTCTTTGTCTTGCACGTGCTGGGCATCGGCTTCCGGATCGACGGGAGTGAAGAAATCATCAACGTGGAGCCGGCGTTGGATAGATTTGTGCGGGCCTTCCTGGAGGAACAATCCACGCCGGCCAAGCTGCCAATAGAACAAGGAATGGCCGAGGAAGGCTTGTGTTACGCCAACCGCAATGGAGACGGTGAGCAGTAGCGCGATGGTCATCGTGTAGCCGCCGGTCAGCTCGAAGACGATCAATGTCGTCGATAACGGCGCGCCAAGCACACTGGCAGCCACGGCACCCATCCCGAGGATGGCGTACAAGCCCTGACTGGAGCCGAATTCCGGGAAGGCCGAGGTGGCGATGAGGCCGAATGCAGACCCCGTCATGGCACCAAGATAGAGCGACGGAGAGAAGATCCCACCTGCAAAACGGCAGGCGAGCGAAATGGCGGTCGCGGCAGTTTTTGCGACGATGAGCCAGATAAGCAGAAGCAATGGTAATTCGCGCTGCAAGGCTTCGTTGGTGGCGTCATAGCCGACGCCGAGAACCTGCGGGAAGAACACCGCAATGCAACCGACCAAGAGCCCGCCGAGCCCGGTGCGCAGCCACAGCGGCATCTCGAAGCGCCAGCAGACCCGGTCGGTGGCCATTAGCGCGATCTCAAAGATGATGGCGACCACAGCGCAGGTCAGTCCAAGTAGCGCAAAGGCGGGAAACTCCCAATACGAGGTGATGGAATAGTCCGGGATTAGGAAGGTCACCGAATTGCCGAGGTGAACGCGGGCAATTACGGCAGCGGCGACGCTGGCAATAACCGTTGGCACCAGTGCGCGGAACGCGTAGTGGGTTAGGATAACTTCGTGCGCAAAAAGGACGCCGGCAATTGGAGCGTTGAAGGAGGCGGATACAGCCGCGGCGACCCCGCAGGATAGAAGCGTGCGGCGGGCACCAGGGGAGAGCTTAAAGTAGTCTTCGACCATGGCAGCCAAGGTCGCTCCGAGGTGGACGATCGGACCCTCTCGGCCGACACTGGCGCCAGATCCTATGGAAATCGCCGAAAGAAGCGCGCTGAAGAAACCAGTCTTGGGATCGATGTGTGAGTTGTGGAGTGCGCGGGCTTCGATCACGTCGGCGACGCCATGGGCGCGCCGCCCGGGCATGTAGCGGTCGAGCAAAAACCCGACGATGAGACCGCCGATCGCCGGAGCGAGAATTACCTGCCAGAAGGGAAGTTCGGCGGCGGCGCTTGCCACGCGTTCGGTCTGCGTGCCCAGCCACGGCAGCTGAACTATGCCAATCAGCCAGCGGAAAGCGAGTGCGGAATAGGCAACTGCCACTGAAATGATCAATGCCAACAACCAGACCAGAGGCTGGCGTTCGGCCAGGAAGTCGCGAATATTGACGCCGAAGCGGTTGTTCACGATCTCTTGTGACCGTTTGAGGAAATCTGCCACGCTCTTGCGCCACTGCTGCAGGCCCCGGACGAGGCCGTGTCTGGCTGTTAAGTCAGTCGGCGTCTTGTTATGTGCCGAAGCTGCCTTGTTTTGTTGCTGCATGCCGATTTGTAAGCCGGTGTCGGTCCGATCCGTGTGCTGAGGACGCACCGATGCCGCTTCATCACCGGACACTGTATCTTTTCAAGCGTGTCCCTGCAGTGCAACAAAAAGGCGGTCCCATTCCTGTCCTTGTTGTGCGATAAGATGAATAACGAGGGAGCACGAATAGGACGTCTAAGGCTGGGGCGCGTTGCAGCTTGGCTGCTCGCAGGGAGGGTGTGCCGGTTACGGTCCCTTCGAGGCGGTTTCGCGGATCCTAGCTGCGATGTGGACTGGAGGTGATATTGAACACGTTCCTGATGTGGCTGTGTGGTCTGCTGATCGCGGTATTCGCTGCATTGTTCGCTGGACCGCACTTTGTCGACTGGAATAGCTATCGGGGTGTTTTCGAGGAAGAGGCGACGCGCCTGCTGGGGCGCCGAGTGCGCGTTGGCGGCAAGGCCAACTTGCGCCTTCTGCCGGCTCCTTATGTCCTGTTCGAGAACCTTAGCATTTCTGATACAACCGGAATTGCCGGTGGACCGCTGTTTAGGACTGACAGTTTCAAGATGTGGCTCGCTGTGCCGCCGTTGCTCAAGGGCGTCCTGCAGGCCAAAAAGGTGGAGCTGGTGCGGCCAGTACTATCTCTTGCGGCCGATGGCGACGGGTTTGGTAACTGGCGGACGTTGCCTGATGTCAATTCGCTGCCGTTCGTTCCGGCGGGTGTTAAACTCGATTCTGTGGCGATCGAAGACGGCACCATTTCCTACAGCATTGAACGGGGCGGGGAGTTGGCCCGGCTCGAGAAGATTTCCGGAGAGCTTACGGCTCCGGCGCTGGCTGGTCCCTACGCGTTCCGTGGCACGGCGGCTCTCAACGGAACACAGGCAGAAATCCGTGTGGCGAGCACGGAGGCCGACTCCAATAGCGCGTTCAGGTTGACTGCGCATATCACCGGGCGGCGCGCGGATGACCATAGGTTCGATGGTCTGGTGCAAGGCTTCTGGGAACGTCCTTCCATCGAAGGCAGTCTAATCTCGAAAATCACAGTGGCGGAGGCAAGCAAGGATCGCAGCAGACCGCTTGTCGCCGAAGCCAGATCAACGCTTGTGGCCAAAGGACAAACCCTCAATCTCAACGATCTGACGATCGCGTTTGATGATTTCGCGCAGCCGCAGACCGTGGCGGGCTCGCTGACGGCGGAATGGGCAGAGCGGCACAAGGTGGAAGTTGTCCTGGACTCCCGTTGGCTCGATATCGATCTCTTGGCCAACGGACAGGCTGAATCCACTTCGGCAGAGACGACGGAAGCTACTGCCCAAGCCAAGAAAACCGCTGCACCGCTACCAATGTCCCGCAGACTGATAGCGGCTCTGCTCGAACTGTTTCCAGGCGAAACCGATGTCACGGCACGGCTCGATGTCGATCAAGTCAATCTTGGAGGTGAAACTGTTTCCGGACTTGTCGTCGCGATGGAACGAGCCAAGGGACCACTGGAGCTGCGCACTTTGCGCGCGGTCTTGCCGGGAGGAGCGCGCGTCAACTTTTCAGGGCGGGTCGATTCTGTCGATGGCCAGCCGGTGTTCGATGGCGATCTCTTCCTGGGCGGGGTCAGTGCGGCCCGTGTGATCCGCTGGGGGATGGGGTCGAGCGATATGGCTTCGCCCATCAGCGATGGCCCGTTCTCCGTTTCAGGCCGGATGCAGCTTGGCACAAACCGGGTGATGCTGAAGTCTGCAGTGGCGGAGTTTTCCGGCATCCCCGTTCGCGGCAATCTCAATTGGGACGATGGCGAGCGACGCGTTCTCGAACTCAGCGTTGAGGGTTACGAAGTCGATACGCGTTGGTTTGGTTTAGGCAAGTTGGAGTTGCCGGCGCTCACCGAGATCTTGTCGGCGCCCGCATCCGACGAGGCCGGCAAATCCAAGCAAAATCAAAACAAGGGTGACCTTTACAGCTGGCTTAATAGTGAAGGCCGTGAGGTGATGCTCGATCTCAAGGCCGGGCGGTTGGTCGATGGTACGAATACCCTCAGGGATGTCGATGCGAAATTTAAATTGCACGGCCGCAAAATTCAGATCCAGCGAGTCAAACTGTTGACGGCGGAAGGCCTCAGCGTCGATGTGGACGGTGCTCTCGAGGGCGTTGGTGTGCAGCCGAAGGGTACCCTCAACTATCTCGTCGGCGCCGTGGACCAAGCCGCGGCGTGGAAGCTGGCCGACCTTTGGGCGGGGGAATCGGCGGCTCCTGCAGACCGTGACCGGTTTGCGGCGTTCGCCCCAATACGCGTTGCGGGACAGATGCAGCTTGGCGCGCGTCTTGCCAGTGCCGCTGACCTGACTTTCGATGGCGTTGCCGGCGGTGGTCGCGTTGACGCACGACTGAAGATCGACGGTGGGCTGAGCGAATGGCGCAAAGCTCCGGTCGACTTCGTCTTGAGATCCGATGCGGCGGACACTGCGCGCTTGTTTGCCAGTCTGGCTGGTGGACGCGTCTCGGAAGACGTGCAGGCAACGACCCGTGATCCCGGAAATGTACTGGTCAAAGCTGCTGGGGTTCCTGAATCCGATCTCATGACGCTGATGACGGTTGATAGCCGTACCGTTTCATTGGTGTTCGATGGGAAGACCAAGATCGCGGCAGATGGAGTTTCGGCGCTTAATGGTGAACTGCAGCTGCGGACCGGGGATGTGCGCCAGCTTATGCGGTTGGCGGGCGTTGAACTCCCGCGTGGTGTGGGTGAACTTGATTACGACGGTCTTGCGGACGTGGCATGGACAGAGAACAGGCTCGTTGTCACTCCGAGAGACGTTAAATTAGCGGGGGCTCGGATCGGCGGACGGGCCATCGTTACCGTCGGCGAAGGCGGTCGCAGCAAGGTTGATGGTCATTTCGTTGCCGATAGAGGAAGTCTGCCGCGTATCCTGTCGGCGGTTCTTTCGAAGCCCGATGGACGGCAGGCGACGTTGCAAGTCGCGAAGGCTGAAGCGGCTGTTCCAGCAGATGAAAAGGCCGTCGCCGATGGTGTGTTAGCGGCAGACGCACCACCGGTTTTTTCCAACCGCGCTTTCGATTTCACACTGCTGGAAGGCGTCTCTGGGACGATCGAACTCAAAACGAATCATCTTGAAATCGCTGATGGCGTTGCGGTCCGTCAGGCGGTCTCTGTGGTTCGTGCCCGGGAGGAGACGCTGGCTTTCGAGCTCAAGGAGGCGAAAGCTTTCGGCGGCAGCTTCAAAGCTGAATTGACCCTTACTAAAGCACCTGCAGGTGCCACTGCGAAGGGCTCCTTATCGTTGCAAGGTGCCGACGTAGCCCGTTTGGGTTCGGTCTCCGGTCGTGTCGACGTCACCAATAGAGAGCGTGTTTTCGGAACGGGTCGCGCCGATCTTGAGCTCGATTTTGAAGGCCGCGCACTTACCCCTCGTGGTGTAATTTCGGTGGCGACCGGAAAAGGAAAAATGAAGCTCAATGGTGTGACGCTGACCGGGCTTTCGCCGGAAGGTATCCGTGAGGCGGCGGAGGCGACGTTGGCTGCCGAGCCCTATTCGGGCGAGCAGTTACGGACGCTATTACAGGAAGCCACCAGCGCGGGTCGTTTGGATCTCGGTTCCCGCGTGGTGGGCCTGCAGATCGCGGACGGTGCGGTTCAGGTTGACCGCCTTGAAGTCGCGCAGAAGCAAGGCCGTTCAACGGTGACCATGACGGCTGATCTCGCGACCTTCGCGTTCGACAGTGAATGGCAGGTGGTTATGAGCGGGGCGAAGGCGAGCCGGCCTTGGCCTCCGGTTGCGGTGAGTTATGTCGGACCGCTCACCAATATCGGGACCTCGCCGGCGCGTGTTGTGCCGGACGCGCTCGAGCGTGAGCTGGCTGTTAGGAAGATGGAGAGTAACGTCAACGAATTGGAGCGTTTGCGTCGACTTGATGAGGACGCCGGTGCCCGTCAGCGCGAACGCCGTCGCCAGCTGGAATTGGAAAGCCAGCGTTTGGAGGCGGAACGGGCGGCGGCAGCCAGGCGCAATGGTGTCGGTGGATATTATGGTGCGAACGGAGCGGTCAACGGGTGGCAAGCCACTCCGGTGCCAGCTGAGGCTGGCCAGAGTGCCGGTGAGGACGACTCCAACGCCCAGAGCGTGGAGCCGAAACAACAAAGCCGTCGTTCAAATAGGCGTTATCGGCCGCGTACGAATTTCCGCCGCAAGCCAAAGTCGTTTTCGAACCAGATTTTCGACATCGAATAATCGTAGCTTCGGTTAGGATCCGAGTTTTTCGCCGGCACGTTGCCGGTAGTGCTCCAAAACAAATATGCGGATGGAGCCCGATAGCCCGGAGGCGCTAGCATCACGGGCGCTATCGATGTCGGCGACGAGTTGTGCCAGCGGCTTTTTCTCACCCTCGGCGATTTCTCTGAGAGCTTTCCAAAAGGGTTCCTCGAGGGACAGTGAGGTTCTGTGTCCACGGATCTTGAAGGAACGTTTGCGCGGCCTAGTCATATGCGGCTTGCCGTTTGAGTTAGAGAAGACGCTGTGTTCGCTGCGTAGCGTATGCAGGAAAACTCCAGAATACTATTGACGCACGCTCGCCCATGGCGTTGCAGGCAGCCAAGCGGTCTTCCGGGAGTGTGGCGAGCCGATTCCGAGTACGGGCGGGATATGCCATTCCGTATCGTGCGGCTGCAAGAAGAATTCAGCGTCGGTCTGCGGCATGTTCTCAAAGATATCGGTTAGGTTTGAGCTCTCGTTCCCGCGACCAATCCGCTTGATGGGCGTCCGGCCGGCCGCGCGCACGATTGTCCAGTTGACGACCGACGGGTGGCTGCTGGTCGCGAAATCCTGTTGATATATTCCCAGCACTACGGTGATACGGACCGCTGCACTGGGTTGCTCAGGCCATATCGGCCGTTTTCAGATATGCTTGCTAACTTCCCTAAATCTCAGGGTATTCCCATTTCGTGGCTGTTTGCCGCGAGCCGAGTATTGGTGAACGTTTGCGATGGGTTCGATGGAGTCATTTTCGAGGATGACGAGGCTCCGGCCATAAGATAGCGTCGGCGCCCGGTGGGGAGTTTTTTTTATTGCGTCATCAATACACAATGAGGAATTTCAGTGCAGAGAAAAAATAGGATTGCGCTTTTCTCTTTTTCTTTTGCTGCCGGTGCGGCAGCTCTTGCAGCTTTTGCTTATGCCGGTCCGTTTGCATTGCATGAAGGACTGCAGATAAAGCGCACTTTCACCAGTCAATACGGATTTGATGCGGAAGAAATAAATACGATCACGGACGTCAATGGTAACTGGTACGAAATCGATTATATCGACACCCGCGGAACGGAAACAAAGCGACGGGTGTTGACGGAGGATAGCCAGCGTGCACGGGTTTATCTCATCGGCTTTGACCGCCGAGTGCCCGTCACGGTTCCGGGCACCACGTCTCTTGGTGTTTCGAATGCCATCCTAAAAGAGCTGCGGGAGACCGGTCAGGCCCATGTCGCGCTCATGCACGATGTGCGACTTAATACGATCAACGGAATTCTCACGATGCGGCAGCAGAACATTACGTTGCCGGTCCTGGTCGAAAACCAGTTGGTTGATTTGCCCGTGGTTCATGTCGAGGGTGTATTTCAACAGGGTCGCCGCTCGGGCACTGGAGATTTCTATTTTCTCGATGACAAAAATCGCCCGGTTCTGCTCCAATATGTGATCAATTTCAATTGGGAGAACAAGCCGCGCACCGTGCGTACCGTGCACGTAACAGCTGGGTATTCGCAACAGAAGGCGATGGAGCAAACGCTTAAAACAATTCGCAAGCTCGATCTTTACGGAATCCACTTTGATTTCGACAAGGCAACAATCCGAAAAGAGACCAAGAGCCTTATTTCTGATATTGCAAAAACACTAAATGCCAATCCGCGGTGGACACTGGAAATCCGAGGGCATACCGATTCAATTGGTGGGGCGGACTATAATGCTAGCCTGTCAAAACGTCGTGCCGACTCGGTCAAGACGCAGCTCGTCAAGCGGTATGGGATCAAGGCCGCTAGGTTGACGACCTCCGGTGCCGGGGCGACCGAACCGAAAGCAGCCAACGTCACGCTGCAAGGGCGGGCGGTTAACCGCCGCGTTGAGCTTAAACGTACCGATCGCTGAACCGCCATCCGCAGCCTGCTGGAAGCTGATTGGGAGTGGCGGTATTGCTCATCCCTCGAGCGGTCGATCGGAGCGACGAATAGACGTCTGGGGCCGATCGACCATCTCTCAGGCTGGGCCGATCATCTTCTCGGGCCGGACAATGGCGTCGAAGTCGTCGGCTGGGATGCCGTCACTTATGGCTTCCTCACGCAGCGTTGTGCCGTTTTTGTGGGCGGTCTTGGCGATCTTAGCGGCGCGGTCGTAGCCGTACTTCTCCTTTAGCGGAGTTACTAGCATCAGAGAGTTCTTCAGGCCCTTTTCGATGTTCTCCAGACGCGGTTCGATGCCGACGACACAGTTGTCCGTGAACGAGTTGGCGGCATCCGCCAACAGGCGGACGGACTGAAGGAAGTTGTAGGCCATCATCGGATTATAGACATTGAGCTCGAAGTGGCCTTGGCTGCCTGCGAAAGCGAGACCGGCGTTGTTGCCATGAATATGCGCGCAAACTTGGGTTAGCGCTTCGCATTGTGTTGGGTTGACTTTGCCCGGCATGATCGAAGATCCAGGCTCGTTCTCGGGTAGCGCCAGTTCGCCGAGGCCGGAGCGTGGGCCGCTGCCGAGGAAGCGGATGTCGTTTGCTATCTTGAAGCAGCTCATGGCGACCGAGTGGATGGCGCCATGGCTCGTGACCATAGCGTCGTGTGCGGCGAGAGCCTCGAACTTGTTTGGGGCCGTCTTGAAGGGCAGGCCCGTGATGCTCGCGATTTTATCAGCGACCATTTCGGCGAAGCCATCGGGTGAAGCCAGTCCGGTGCCGACGGCGGTGCCGCCCTGAGCCAGCTCCATCAGTTTCGGTAAAGTCTGTTCGATGCGTTCGATGCCATTATCTAGCTGTGTCGCATAGCCGGAGAACTCCTGGCCAAGGGTTAGCGGCGTCGCGTCTTGGGTGTGCGTACGGCCGATTTTGATGATGCCTTTCCAGGCTTCCGCTTTGTCGTTCAGCGCATTGCGGAGCTTCTGCAGTGCCGGCAGCAAGCGGTGGTGGATTTCCTCGACGCAGGCAATGTGCATGGCCGTCGGGAAGGTGTCGTTCGAGGATTGGCTCATGTTGCAATGGTCGTTGGGGTGGACCGGTGACTTTGAGCCCATTTCGCCGCCGAGCATTTCAATTGCACGGTTGGCGATGACTTCGTTGGCGTTCATGTTGGACTGTGTACCGGAGCCCGTTTGCCAGACGACCAAGGGAAAGTGATCGTCCAACTTTCCTTCGAGGACCTCTTGAGCGGCGGCGACAATTGCGTTGCCGAGCTTCTCATCGAGTTTGCCGAGCGCCATATTGGCTTCCGCGGCAGCGCGTTTGACGATGCCGAGCGCGCGCACGACCG
>DAOUZE010000261.1 GCA_030665765.1 Filomicrobium sp. | reverse complement strand
CAACCCATGTTCGGGAAATCTGAGCGTGTTCTACTAACTCATATCGAGGCGGCTGTCGATGGGGTCGCGGGTGTTGAGCTAAGGCCCGGCAGAACGGCTATTTGTCGCGGGATTTCGGGTCCAAGAGATCGGGACGGCGGGTTTTTGTCAAAGCTTGAGCTTGTTGCTCGCGCCATTGCGCGATGCGGCCATGATCTCCAGAAAGCAAGACGTCCGGGATAGACCGCCCCTCCCAGTTGCGCGGGCGGGTGTACTGAGGGTGCTCCAATAAACCGCCTTCGAAGCTTTCATGCTGTAGGCTCTCGCTGGCACCGATGACGCCGGGGATCAGGCGGACACAGGCATCGATCAACACCATGGCGGCGAGCTCTCCGCCTGAAAGGACGTAATCTCCAATCGAGATTTCACGGAATTCACGAGCCTCTAATACACGTTCGTCGACGCCCTCGAATCGACCGGCCAGAAGCAGAACACCGGGGCCTGCAGCCAATTCCTTAACGGACTGCTGAGTAAGGCGGGTTCCGCGCGGCGATAGGTAGATGCGCGCCAGGCGCGTTGTATCTTCGTTTTCGCAGGCGTGATCGACCGCGGCGGCGATGACATCAGCGCGCATGACCATGCCGGCGCCGCCGCCGGCCGGAGTATCGTCAACTTGGCGGTGGCGGCCCTTGCCAAATTTGCGCATGGCGGTGCAATCAAGCGACCACAAGCCGGATTCCAGGGCTTGGCCAGAAAGCGAGCGGCCAAGCGGTCCTGGAAACATCTCGGGGAACAGTGTCAGAATCGATGCCTGCCACGGCGGTCGATCGTTACTGTCGGGTTGGTTGGACACTTTTGAGCACTCGGCTGGTGTCGTTGATTAGACGCCCTCGACGACGACGATGTCGATCGTACCAGCGCCTTGACGCAGGGCTTTAGCCTCGGCGTATTCGGGTGATTTCGCGTAACCGAGTGCGGCTTCATAGCTAGGGAATTCGAGGACGACGTTACGGGCAACGCCCACACCCTCGATGATCTCATGCCGGCCGCCACGGATGATCGGAGTGCCGTCGAACTTGTCGAGGGCAACCTGGGTTCTGGCGGCGTACTGACCCCAAGCTTCCGGGTTGGTAACGACAGCGTGGGCGATGACGTATCCCTTGGGCATTTGCCTTATCCTTATTGCTGCACGGAAGCCTTAGCTGGCCTCGGCAATGTGTTTGACAAAGGTGGCCGCGGCAACGCGCGGATCGCTGGCAGCATTGATCGGGCGACCGACGACGATGTGGTTTGCACCGGCTGCAATCGCGTGTTGCGGCGTCATAATGCGCTGTTGATCGCCGGCGGAGCTGCCAGGGAGGCGGATGCCGGGAGTGACGATCAGAAAGCCCGCTTTGGTTGCGGTGCGGACAGCGGCCGCCTCTTGGCCAGAGGCAATGACACCGTCGAAGCCGGCCTCTTTCGCGAGCTTTGTACGATGCAGAACCAGGTCCTCCGGCGACATGGTGATGCCCTGTTCGCTGAGGTCGCCGCCGGTCAGGTTGGTTAGAACGGTGACCGCGAGAAGCTTCAACTGGCTGTCTCCGCGACCGGTCACGCCGGCCCGCAGGGTTTGCATGTCGTGGCCATGGACGGTCAGGAAGGTGGCGCCAAGTTCGGCAACCCTAGCGACCGACCTTTCGACCGTGTTGGAGATGTCTAGCAACTTGGCATCGAGGAAAACGCGTTTTCCGTTGTCCACCAGCTCACTTACCAATCCAAGGCCGCTGTCACCGGGTGTGCCCGATAGGATCAGTTCCAAGCCGATCTTGTAGAAGCTGATTTCGTCTCCGAGGATTCGCACGAGCGAGCGTGCCTCATCGACGGTCGGTAAATCGAGGGCGACGATGAGGCGGTCACGAGGATGTCTGGCCAGCGGCATGATGATATGGCCTCAGGTTGGAATGCCTTTTTTCAGCGAGAGTTCGGCAAGGTTGATCTCCGGCCGGGCACCCATGTGGCCGATGACTTCGGCGGCGGCGATGCTGCCAAGGCGGCCCGCGGTCTCCAAGTCCTTTCCAGAAGCCAGGCCGTAGAGGAATCCAGCAGCGTAAAGGTCGCCGGCGCCGGTCGTGTCAACGACGTCTTCTACCGGGTCAACGGGGATCTCTATCCTTTCGCCGTGGCTGATGATGAGCGAACCTTTGCCGCTGCGGGTCAGGGCGGCCAAGTCAGTATCGGTCAAAGCGCGTTTGGCGGCTTCTTCGAAGTCCGAGGTTTCGTAGAGGGATGTGATCTCGTCTTCGTTGGCGAACAGTATGTCGATACCATCGTGGATGAGTTTGATGAATTCAGCCCGGTGGCGGTCGACACAGAAACCGTCCGATAGGCTCAAGGCGACCTTACGGCCGCCGCTCTTGGCGATGTCCACGGCCTGGCGGAACGCGGCTTTCGCGTCGGGCCGATCGAACAAATATCCTTCCAAATAAACAATCTTGGCCGCCTTGATGGCTGCTGGGTCGACTTCGCCGTCGTCGATGTCTGTGGAGATGCCAAGAAACGTGTTCATGGTGCGCTCGCCATCAGGAGTGACGAGGATGAGCGAGCGGGAAGTTGGGTCTTTGCCGTTTACGGCCTTGGAATTGAAGTCGACACCGGCAGCGCGGATGTCATGGGCGAAAATCTTGCCAAACTCGTCACCGGCGACCTTGCCTATGAATGCGCTTCTACCTCCAAAGGAAGAAATGCCGACCAGGGTATTGGCCGCCGAGCCGCCGGAGATTTCAATTGCCGGTCCCATGTCGGCGTAGAGCGAAGCAATGGTCGCTGCATCGACCAGGCGCATATGCCCCTTGGGCGCGTCGTGGGTAACCAAGAAGTCATCTTCGCAGCGGCCGATAATGTCGACGATCGCATTGCCGATGCCGATGACGTCGTAGCGGGTATCGCTCATACTTTCTCCTGATTGCCGGCCTGCGGTACTGGCGGCCAGCCGGTGGATTTGTTGTCGTTCGAGGATGGTCGGCACTATAGGGATCAGCGCTCGGAGGGCAAGTTGACCGGGGTTCGCGGTGGATTGGCAGGTTTCTTGAGCAGGTTCGTTATGGGTGGAATCGCCGTTTTTTCAGGCGCTCTTTAAGGCGTTTCCTTGAGGGAGTGGCTCACGTTTGAGATGAAAGCTTGCCGCATTCATCTCAAACAATCACGCCCTAGCGAGCGAGTTTCGCGAGAAACAAAATCAATGACTCGGTGATCAGGTCATCGCGCGCGCCGGTGCTGCGGGCGCTTCTTGCGGCTTTGGAAATCTGCTGTTGGGCCAAAGTCAACGCGGCCATCGGCCAACGCTTTATCTGCGCGGTCACGGCATTTTTCTGCTTGAAGTGAAGCGGTGGGCGAAGGCTTTTCATTGCGTCAGCGACGGAGCGCCCGTCCGATACTTCAGCTTGAATCCGATGCAGTCGTATGTAGTGACGCTGCAGGGCGAGAATGATCGATTGAGCGTTTTCACCGCCCGTCAACGCACGGTTCAATTCGCATACAGCGGCGCCGGCTTCACCCGCCGCGGCGGCACTGACGATGCGGTCGATGTTAAGTTCAGAGGCGTCACTGACTATAGCCTCGACATCCGCAAGGTCGATGCGTTTGCGGTCCGCGCAATACAGGATGAGCTTGGCGATTTCGCCACGTGATAGTGCGCGGTCAGCGCCTAGCTGGGCGATCAGAAACTCGCGCGCTTCGGGTGAGATCGTCATTCTCGCCGTCTTTACCTCGTCATCGACGAGCGCCGAAAGGTCGCGGCCTTCGTCGGGAAAGCATGCGATTGCGGCGGCGTGTTTGGCTTTTTCGAAGACGCTTCGAAGTGTGTCGCTGGGCTTCAGGTTGCCGGCTTCGACAACGAGAATTCCCGGTAGCGGGCCGGGAGCGACGAGTTCTTTGAGGAGTTTTGCATTGATGCGCCGGCCCGCAGTGGCGAGCACAATTTTACGCCCCCCGAACATCGGGACGGTCATCAATTCAATGGAGATGCGATCAGGGTTTGTTTCAAGGTCGGCATCGTCAAGGCGAATGATTTCCGAGGGCGGGTTTTCAAGTGCAGCCCAGGATCTTGCCGCATGACGGGCGCGTTCGGAAACAAGACCGGCATCGGTTCCATAGGTCACGATGGCGGAGATATCGCGGTTGGGTGATTTCAGAAAGCGCGAAGCTTCGTGGCTCTTTACAGCAACCATGGATGTTTGAACACGCGCCGGGGTTAAGCCCCTGTCGCCAAGAAGGCGGACAGGCGGGCCCTCAAGTCTTCTGCGACTGTCTTGGCTGCCCGGTTCTCTGCGTCAAAACGGGCCCGCACATTGGAGAATATCGAGTCAAACCGCTCGAAGCCGGCGCGGGCGAAGCTCGAGCCTTTCATCACAACGGTCTTGTCTGATTTGCGAGTCAGGGTGAACTTGGCGTCAATATTATAGACTTGCCGGAGAGCATCGCCGGAACGTTCGACGATTGTGCTCGTCACCCTCTCGCGAATGGCGATGTTGAGCCGGTATTCCGGTGGAGGTGCTTGGCCGCCGCCGGTGGCCTTGAAGACCAATTCGTTACGTAACTGCTGGCCAACGCGTCCAGGGATTGGTGCGATCTGGACCATGGCGAGTTTTTCGGATGGTCGCCCGGCGCCATCGAGATCGGCGTGCAACGGGCGGAAACCGCACGCACCCAACATCGGCGTGATCATTAGGATAACGGCGAGAACTGTGAGCGTGCCAGCCGTGGTCGTGCGACGGCTTGATATAAGCCGGCCGACGGAGGCTGTGTCCCGATGCGGGTCAAACGACGACATTCACAATCCTCTGCGGGACAACTATGACCTTTTTGGGCTGTCGTCCCTCTAATGCACGTGTGACCGTTTCCAATGCCATTGCCGCCTTTTCGATGACCTCTTTAGAGGCATCTCGGGCGATTTTGAGCTCGTCACGACGCTTACCATTCACCTGTACGGCAATGGTGATCTCATCGTCAACGAGCAAGGCTTCTTCGGCGGCGGGCCAGGGCTGATTGGTGACGAGAGTGTTGTAACCGAGCCGCGACCAGCACTCCTCGGCGAGGTGCGGCATCATCGGAGAAATCATCTGAACGGTGTATTCCGCGGCCTCTCGGAGTGCCCAATCATGGCCCTTTCCGAACTTTTGCACAGTCGAACCCAGTGCGTTGGCCAGTTCATAAAGGGAGGCGACGGCGACATTGAAGCGTAGTCCTTCAATGTTCCTGCCAACGTTATGTAGCGTTTTGTGGACAGTACGGCGCAGTTCGATCGCCTCGGGGCCGAATTCACTGGGTTTTGGCGTTTCCGGCGGGGCCGCTTTTTCAGTCATCTCACCAATCAGCCGCCAGATGCGCTGAACGAAACGCCGGGCGCCCTCGACGCCAACGTCCGTATAG
>DAOUZE010000183.1 GCA_030665765.1 Filomicrobium sp. | reverse complement strand
GCCAAGGTTAATCGCAAGCGAAACGAGCGCCGTAAAAAGAAAAGACGTAGGTCTGTGCTTCGGTCCTCCGACTACGTCAACGCCCATCCACCAAAATACGAAGGTCCGACGCTACCGAAATCACTGGCTAAAGCCTGGTCAAAATACCTCAAGAATGGAGAAAAGAAGAAGTCGGCAAAAAAACGAACCGAACTGCCTGGCATTCCGGACTATTTAAGGGCGGCAAAGAAGTACTATGGCTTCGTATCCGAGCGCATCCCCGAGCGCGAGTTTAAGCGGCGCTATGCGAGAGAAGCCCTCCAGCTAGGCTTGAACAGCGACCAGGTTGTGCGCGTCTACGCCCTAGAAACGAGCGGTCTTGGAACCGCCGACATGCAAGCCGGCATCCACCCGATTAGGAGAACTGGACGCCCAATTTCCTCCGCCCTGGGTTATGCGCAGCTTCTAGCAGCTAACTCGATAAATGAGCTCCAAAAACACGGCAAGACCTTTCTACGGCGCCTCCAGGCGCTGGCTCAGGAGCCTAACCTCAGTTCTAACCGCCGCACCGCATTGAAGAACAAAATCGCCGCGCTCCGACGTATGATCGCCCGCGTCAATCGCGTTCCGAAACGTTGGTCTTCCCACCAAGCGTTCGCCAGGACTGGTCCAGGCATGGGTGTTCACCCAATCAACATAGACGGCGACATCGGGCCTTGGTTGCAGGTCATTAAACTGAAAGGCGTTCACGACATAGCTCGTCGAGCAGGCCGCCCGGATATCAGTCCGACCGAACTAGAGCTGATGAACCTTGCTGGCCCAGGGACCGGTCTTGAAATGATGACATCGGTGGGGCTGGGGATGTCGACGGTCAATTTCTTCTCGCGCCGTGGCTATGAGCGCAACACAATCGTTCGCGGTCGCACGTCACGCGAACTGTTGGTAAAACTCGGCAAGCGCATGGACGTAAACGTGCGGAATTCCGGCGCCAAGGAGTTCTACGAAGTCTTCGATGAAGCCGCACGCGATAGCCGGGCCGCCCGCTAGGTTCAGCTTTCTGAAGACCCAATACTGACGTCAATTATGAGACAAAGCACACCCTCCACAAAACAAAAAAGGCCGCACGCAGCGGCCTCTTTAGATTCGGTTTTTCTGAGCGGCCCTACCGCCTACAGGTAAACGCAACCGTCGCGAAAGGTGCCATGATCCGGCACACCTTGTTTGATGCCACTAGCCGAGGCACCGGCAGGGCTGATCCTGGCCGCATAGATCCATCAACCGGCACGCTCAAAACATCGAGTGCTTCGCGGGCGCCTTCAGATAAACCCTCATGGCCAGCTCCGCCAACCGAATTGTGACGATATCTGGAATACCGCGGGCGGACAGCGAGAACCGGTTGAGGCGGTTGGATATCCAAAGCCACATACACGCGTTCCAACGGATTCCGTGCAGGATTCGGCGCACTGCGAGGCCCGCGAGATATGGGCACTTCCGGCTTCGCCGCAATAATCTGCTTTGGCTCCGTCTTTACCCCGTCGCATCGCTTTAGCGTGCTCGGCGCTCGTTTCCAGATAAGAGACCGGCTAAACATCCGGCTACCCATATAGCCAATGAGTTGAAGCCGCGTACGACTAAGCCGTTTTAGGGCGAGGTCATATTTGCTGCGGGTGTCTGGATCGATGATCCAACCGTGGTCCCACTCACCAGAGCGACCCGGACGTACGTCCCCAAGCAGCCGTCGGCCGCAGCCATGACGCTCCTTAGGATTACTAACCCAGATGATATGGCCGCACAGTTTATTGCGTCCGCACTCTTTAATCTCAACCGCCCCGCGACCCGCCTGATCCATCCAAATGCCGACCGGAGACGAAGTCGCAAGCGCTGCGCCGGACCCAGAAAATAGGCCTCCCACAGCAATAACGCTCAACATTAGTCTAGCCTTCATGGGTATCACCAACACGTCCCATGTTGTCAGGAAACAGTAGTTTTTGTCCTCACTGTCCCCGTTTACACTTCGAATGCACCTGCCTTGCAAAAGCAAAGACCGATACGTTCGTACAATTCACAGGTCTGTCGTGGTCACAAGGCGCCAATATGGCGATGAAACCACTAACCCCCATTCCCTCGCGACCGGGTTAAAGTCAGATTAAAATGCCTAAAAAATCACTATGGCAGACGTGCGTCAAAATCAGGTCTACCGCCGGTTTTACATGCTGTCATGGGCCTACGACGAACTTCGATCCTCTAGCAGCCAAGTGTTCCGGGGCTTTGCGCATGTTTACGGCCACTTAACCATAGGTGGCATCGATGAGAGAATGGAGTCGACGTTTCCCCCGGTCTTCAGTCCGAATAGTGTGCCGCGGTCATAGAGCAAGTTGAATTCAACATACCGGCCCCGGCGTATTAGCTGCTCATCGCGGTCGGCATCCGTCCATTCCGCCCCGAAATTCCGCCTTACGAGTTCCGGGTAGACAGACAGAAACGCACGTCCGACATCTTTCGTAAGTGCAAGCGCTGCCTCGTAACCACCTTCGTCTTCTGATGGCGTGATATAATCGAAGAAAATCCCTCCGATGCCCCGCATTTCCTCCCTGTGCGGAAGATAGAAATACTCATCACACCAGCGTTTAAAGTGTTCGTATTCGGCGATGGAGTGCCCTTCACAGGCTGACTTCATGGCCGCATGGAATGCAACCGTATCGGCGTCCTCTTGGGTCCGCCTTCTATCCAACACTGGCGTCAAGTCCGCACCGCCACCAAACCACCACTTGGTTGTCACGACCATGCGGGTGTTCATGTGTACTGCGGGGACATTGGGATTTTGCATATGGGCGATCAGCGAAATACCCGACGCCCAAAAGTTTGGATCTTCTTCAGCCCCAGGAATCTGTTTGCGGAATTCGGGGGCGAATTGACCGTGTACGGTTGAGGTGTGGACACCGACCTTTTCAAACACGCGTCCATTCATCAGGCTCATGACGCCACCGCCGCCGTCATCCCCCGTCACATGGTCACTCCGCTGCCATGGCGTCTTTGAAAAGCGGCCAGGTTCCTCATCAGCAAATGGCATATTAACGGGTAGATCGTCCTCCACTTCCTCAAAGGCCGAACAGATTTGGTCCCTGAGATCCTCAAACCAGGCCTTCGCTTCCGCCTTGGCGGCTCCAAGTTTGTCATTGTCCAACGCCATTACGCTTCGATCCCTTGCGAATGCTAGTCACACGACCCATTTTAGCGGGCTTAGCATAATTAAAAGCAGGCCCATATTTGACGCCTTCCATGTCGCTACGCCTCGCTCGCTGCTGATCGAGCGCTTCAACAAACTTGTTGTCTACGTTTCGCCTCTGTTCCGTAGGGCATAGGACCCACTGCCTGAAGCGATTAATCCGTGTGCCTTTGAGCGCAGGGGCCGTAGAGCGAAAGCCGGGCTCGAGGGAAACCGGCCGGAGATCTGAGCATGTTGCAGGAAGCGATAGACCGATTATTCACGCGGCTTGAAAAAAGCCGTGAGCCATTCCCGGACATACCCGCCGAGATGCCTCCGCGGGACTTCATCCCGTTCGTCGTTTGCTACGTCCGTCCGTTCTGGAAATTGTTGCTTGCATCCTCGTTGATCGCGGCAGTCGTAGCGCTATTGGAAGTGTCGCTATTTGCAGTTCTTGGCAACATCGTCGATTGGCTTGCGAGAGCGAACCCGGAGACATTCTGGGAAAACCACGGCACATTTCTAGTTGGCATGGGCGTCCTCGTACTGGTGATCTTGCCTATCCTGAAGTTCTTTTACGAAGCCGTTATTCATCAGGGATTGATGGGCAACATGGCTATGCGCACGCGCTGGCAAGCGCACCGTTATGTACTGCGCCAGTCGCTCGGCTTCTTCCAGGATGATTTCGCCGGCCGCATCGCTACAAAAGTCATGCAGACCTCACTGTCGGTGCGTCAGTTCGTACTGACCCTGGCCGAGGTCCTGCTTTACGTCACCGTCTATTTTGCCGGGGCGTTGATCGCGTTCGGCGCCACAGACTTGCGTCTTGTCATCCCGATGTTGCTGTGGCTGACGGGGTATCTAGCCGCCATGCGCTACTTCGTCCCGCGCCTCAAACAAATCTCTGTCATGCAGTCGGATGCCCGTTCGATTATGACCGGTCGGATCGTTGACAGCTACACCAACATCCAGACCGTCAAGATGTTTGCCCACGCCGACCGCGAGGATTCCTACGCTCGTGACAGCATGGCCGGCTTCCTAGATACGGTGAACAAGCAGATGCGGCTAGTCACCTACATGACCATCACACTCAATATGCTCAATGCCTTGCTGCTGAGCTCGGCCACCGCCCTTGGCATATGGCTGTGGTCGACTGGTGCAGTCACCGCCGGGGCATTGGCGCTCACAGTGGGCCTTATACTGCGCCTTCAGGGCATGTCGCACTGGATTATGTGGGAGGTCGCCGGGCTCTTCGAACATATCGGTGTCATCCAGGATGGTATCGGTACGCTTGCGCGCGAACAAAGCATTGTGAACGTCGCCAGTGCCAAACCTTTAGTTGTTTCCGACGGCCGCATCGATCTACAGAACGTCCGTTTCCACTACGGGAAGGAAGGTGGTGTCATCGACGACCTTTCGTTGACCATCAACCCCGGGGAAAAGGTCGGTTTGGTCGGGCGTTCCGGCGCCGGTAAGTCAACTTTAGTGAACCTTTTGTTGCGCTTCTATGACGTTGAGAAAGGCAAAATAATCATTGACGGCCAGAACATTGCCGAGGTTCGGCAAGAAACGTTGCGGGCCCAGATCGGCATGGTCACCCAGGACACCTCGCTCCTTCACCGTTCGGTCATCGATAACATTGTTTACGGTCGCCCCGAGGCCACCGCCGAGGAGGCAATAGTTGCTGCCAAGCGCGCACACGCCGATGACTTCATCAAAGGACTAGAGGATCCCAAGGGCCGACGTGGTTACGAAGCTCACGTCGGTGAGCGCGGCGTAAAACTTTCCGGCGGACAGCGTCAGCGTGTCGCTATCGCCCGCGTTCTCCTTAAGAACGCACCGATCCTGATCCTTGATGAGGCTACCAGCGCCCTTGACTCGGAAGTCGAAGCAGCAATCCAGGAAAGCTTGGTGGAGCTAATGGCGGGTAAGACGGTAATCGCGATTGCCCATCGCTTGTCGACCATTGCGGCCATGGATCGCCTCGTCATCATGGATCAAGGTGCCATCGTCGAGGAAGGAACCCATGACGAACTGATTACCCGCGGCGGACTCTACGCCGAACTGTGGGCGCGTCAGTCCGGCGGCTTCCTTGCCCGCGAAGCTGCCGAATAGTCGCAGCGACGGTCGATCGGATCAAAGCCTTGTCCAGATACATTTCCGGCCAGCTCGAAGCTAAACGGGGAGCACAAAAGACTATCTGGTGAGGCGTCGGCGCACTATTTTCCAAGGTCGCCGGATTCTTGGCAGATCATCCCATTGGCGCCTGTGCTGCAAAGGTCGCCGCCGAGGCCCCCTGGCTCGTCCTCAAGCCGGGCGATAGCGATCCGCGCTTGGCATCGGTACAATTCTGCGGCAACTGATAGCCCGCGCCAGTAATGTTAGATCCTTCACAGCCGATGCAGTTCCCCCTGACGATTGCTTTGCGCTCAAGCGAATTTATTCGCCAAACCGTCCGTCTGCCGCAACGCTTCCCCGACAATCATTGCTGCTGCAACCGCCACGTTGAGCGAGCGTAATCTCTCGCGCATTGGGATCATTACTAGTTCGTCAGCAACATCCCTTACAATTTTTGGCACTCCCGCACTCTCTCGGCCGAGCATGATGATGTCATTACTGCGATAGGAAAGTTTGGTGTACGCTTGGCTTGCTTTCGTCGTAGCCAGTACGGTCCGGAACCCCTCCTTACGTCGCCAAGTCTCAAAGGATGCAAAGCTAGTGTGCTTGTGCAACTCGACAGTGTCGAGGTAATCGAGACCAGCCCGCTTCAGTGCACGATCGCCAAAATCAAACCCCGCAGGCCCAATGATGTCGACTGAAACCCCCAGACAGGCAGCCATCCGCAAGATCGTTCCGGTATTCTGTGGAATGTCTGGTTGGTAGAGCGCTAGCCGCATGCATTACCTCGCGATCGCTTCACTTACCTTTTCGTATGCGCCAAATTGCCCTGTAGTTCATACCAATCGCGGCCTTGAGAGAGCGCGTAAAGGGTGTCACACCTGTGGCAAATCGCGCGCCGAACCACTCAGCACCCGGCTGCTAAATTCTTCCGTAGCTCAATCCAAAATCTGCTACGCAATCAGACGATGTGATGCGCTACTTTGAGTTGCTATGTAGTCCAATTGGGGCTTCATTCATCTTAATGGGCCCGCCGCATGGAACGCCGTCCAAGGAGGTCAAGCGATGACAGCAGACGTCGAAGATCCAGAACGCCGTGATGTCCTTGTTGTTGCCGCGAGCGCATTTGCCGCCGTCGGTGCAGCATCGGTCATATGGCCATTCATTGACCAAATGAACCCGGATGCCGGGGCACTCGCTCTAGCTTCGACCGAGATTGATCTTACACCGATCAACGAGGGCCAGGCCATCACAGTAATGTGGCGCGGCAAACCCGTTTTTATCCGCCATCGCACGGCCGCCGAAGTCGATGCGGCGAAGAAGGTTCCAGTCGACGATCTCCCCGATCCCGTCGCACGAAATGAAAACAATCCCGGCAGTCCTGCCAGCGACGAGAACCGTACACTCGTCGGGCATGAGCAATGGCTTGTCATGGTGGGGATCTGCACCCACCTCGGATGCATCCCCAAGGGTCAAAGCTTATCGGACACCAAAGGTGAATACGGTGGCTGGTTCTGCCCATGCCATGGATCACACTACGACACCTCCGGGCGCATCCACAAAGGCCCGGCGCCGCGTAACCTGGATGTTCCCCCATACACTTTTGTTTCCGACAGCAAGATCCGCCTCGGCTGACGCTAAAGAGAGCACCTCATGTCCAGTCACGAATCATCCTACGAGCCGAAGTCAGCGACGGCAAAATGGTGGGACGAACGCCTGCCACTTCCTCGCTTGATGAACGACCA
>DAOUZE010000243.1 GCA_030665765.1 Filomicrobium sp. | reverse complement strand
CATTGTCACGATTTGTTCAGCCATCAAGTCGGCCATCTTGCGCATATCATTTAACTGGTTCTTCATAAACTTAATGCTTTGTAGCATGCTCGCGTTTTGCATGCTGATCAGGAAGGGTATAGAAGTGCGTTCGATCGGTTTTCCCTCGGGCCGGGTTATCCCTTGCACTCGAGAAATTCCGGGAACCCGGAAGATTGCCTTAGCTAGTTTATGCAAGACAAGAAAATCTGCCGAATTGCGCATATCGTGATTAGATTCGATCATTAGAATGTCGGGCATCAATCGCGCTGGGGAGAAATGACGTTCAGCAGCCGCGTATCCCAAATTGGCTGGAATGTCCTTGGGTGCGTAGAGTCGATCGTTGTAGCTCGCTTCGTAGCCAGGCAGCAGGACCAGACCCATCAGCGTGATCGTCAATGTCGCGACGAGAATGGGAGCGGGCCAGCGAACAATCGCCGTGCCAACCCGGCGCCATCGACGGAACCCGATCCTGCGCTTGGGGTCGAATAGTCCGAAGCGACTTCCGACGGTCAGAACTGCCGGAACCAGCGTCAACGCGATCGCGACCGCGACGAGCATGCCCAAGGCGCACGGCGCGCCTATGGTCTGGAAGATGGGCAGCCGGGTGAAGCTCAGGCACAGCAATGCTCCGGCGATCGTCAAACCGGAACCCAAGACAACCGGAGCGACCCCGCGGTAGGTGCTGTAGTAGGCTGTTTCTGGGTCCGCGCCAGCCTGCCGCGCCTCCTGATATCGACCGAAGAAGAATATTCCGTAATCGGTTCCGGCCGCCATCGCGAGGGCTACCAGCAGATTAATGGCAATTGCCGATAGCAAAACGATATCATTATCGGCGAGAAACGCGACGATGCCCCGGGTCGCAAATAATTCGATCCCAACCGTAACCAGCAACAGAAACACGGTGATGAACGAACGGTAAACAAGGAGCAGTACCACGAATATTATCGCGGCGCCTACCGCGGTCATCTTCAGAATGGATCTGTCAGCGGCGTGCTGCATATCTGCAGCGAGCGCTGCCGGGCCGGTGACATACACTTTGACACCAGGAGGAGGCGGCGTCCGCTCTACGATATTCCGGACTGCGGCAACGGAGTCTTGGCCCAAGCTCGTGCCTTGGTTACCGGCCAGATTCAATTGAACATACACGGCCGTACCGTCCGCGCTTTGCGCGCCCGCCGCCGTGAGGCGATCTCCCCAAAAATCCTGCACATGCTCGACATGCTTCGCGTTGCTTCTTAACGCACGAACCAATCCGTCATAGTACGTGCGAGCATCGTCCCCGAGTGGCTGCTGCCCCTCCAGCAGGAGCATGGCGAAACTATCCGAGTCGGACTCTTTGAAGTTGCTACCCATGCGCTGCATGGCCTGTAGCGCCGGCGCATCGTGAGGAGCTAACGGTACGGAATGTTGTCGGCCGACCGTCTCCAACCATGGAACTCCGACTGTCACAGTCAGCGTCAGCGCCACCCAGCCCAAGATTATGAACACCGAAAGCTTGCGGATCGTCCGCGCTATGAAGGGGGGCTGTGGGCGTTCGGTTCTCATGCGACCTTGAACACGATGACGGCACAGTCGCGCACTTCGTGCGAGATCGGCTCAGGTTTGACTACACGTTCCACCCCAAAGCGGCAGCCGATGCTGCCGCTATCGCCCTGCGCCACAGCGCTCACCACGGTAACCGGCCTCGTCCCGAACTGGAAATCCACGACTTACTGCCGTTGGCTCAGCAACAAGGCACGTACCAGCGGGCGGGGCCCTGTCGGCCGAAGCATTGAACTCGCGGGGCGGGGGCGCACGTGTTGCGGCCACCAGAACCAGCGCCCCAGCAGCGCGGCGATGGACGGCAGCATGAACGCGCGCACGACCAAAGTGTCGAACAGCAGACCGAGACCGATCGTCGTACCGAGCTGACCGATGCTCACCAAATCGCTGACCACCATGGAAATCATGGTGAACGCGAAAACCAGCCCCGCGTTCGTCACGACCTTGCCGGTACCACCCATCGCACGAATGATGCCGGTGTTGAGGCCGGCGCCCAGCTCTTGTTTCATCCGGGCTACCAGCAGCAAGTTGTAGTCAGACCCCACTGCCAAAAGGACGATCACAGCCATCACGAGGATTGACCAGTGGAGTTGTATGCCAATCAGATACTGCCAGACCAACACAGACAGCCCGAAAGCCGCGCCCATCGAAATCAATACGGTACCTACGATAATCAGGGCGGCCACAAAACTTCTCGTCATGATCAGCATGACGATGAAAATAAGGCAGAGTGCAGCGACGACGGCGATCATCAGATCGTATTCGGAGGCCACAACAATGTCTTTCATCATTGCCGAGGTGCCGGTCAGGTAAATCTTCGAGTCTTCCAGCGGAGTTCCCTTGAGCGCCTCCTCGGCCGCAATCTTTATCGCATCTACGCGCGACATAGCCTCGGGCGACAAGGGGTCGTCCTTTTGCAAAATAAGCATCCGGGCGGCCTTCCCGTCCGGCGATATAAATATGTCCATGACCCGTTTGAAGTCCGCATTATCGAAGAACTCCGGAGGAAGGTAGAACGTATCGTCGTTTTTGGCGGCGTCAAACGCCTTTCCCATGGCAGTCGGATTACTGTTGAGGTCGTCCATCTGGCCGAAGACCCCGGACATGGTGCTATGCATGGTCAGCAGCATGGTCCGCATGTTCTGTATGATCGCGATCATCTGCGGGAACTGGCTGACCAGCTGCGGCAGGATCACGTCTAGCTGATCGAGGTTTGCGACCAAATTGCGCAGCTTTTCGGAAATCCTGTAAACACCGTCGAGCGAATCAAAAATGGATCTCAAAGACCAGCAAACAGGAATATCGAAGCAGTGCGGTTCCCAGTAGAAATAATTGCGGACAGGCCTCCAGAAATCTTCGAAATCCGCAATGTGATCTCGTAATTCATCCGTGATTTCCTGCATTTCATGCGCATTATCGACTAGGTTATGCGTCGTGGCGGCCACTTGCTGCATCAGGCCATACATCCGCTGCATGATATTGATCGATTCCGCGAGCATGTCGGCCTGTTTGAGCATGTCGTCTGCGCGCACTTTCTGAAATGCCATGAATTGTTGTTGGCCGGCTTGTTGCATGCTGAGCATGTACGGTATTGACGTGCGCGGGATCGGGGTTCCCTCGGGCCGAGTCACCCCCTGCACCTTGGAAATGCCCGGAACTGCGAGGACGGTTTTGGCGAGTTTGTTCAATACCAGAAAATCTGCCGGATTGCGCAGATCGTGATCGGTCTCTACCAACAGTAGTTCGGGCGACATAATTGCCGACGGGGGAAAATGTCGCGCTGCGGCCGCAATCCCCAGACTGGCGGGGATATCCTTCGGCAGATAATCCAGGTCATTGTAGCTGGGTTTGAAGCCCGGCAGCGTCAACAGCCCGACAAGCGCGACCGCTAATGATGCGACGAGAACGGGTCCCGGCCACCGCACGATCGCCGTACCCACCCGCCGCCATCCGCGAACGTTGATTTTCCGCTTGGACTCGAACAGACCGAAACGGCTGCCGACGGCGAGAGTTGCCGGAAACAGCGTGACCGCGACCGCGACAGCGACCAATACGGCAACCGCACAAGGTACGCCCAGGATTCGGAAAGACGGCAACCGGGTAAAGCTCAAACATAAAAGTGCTCCGGCGATGGTCAAACCGGAGGCCAAGACAACCTTGGCGACCCCGCGGTAGGTACTATAGAACGCTGTTTCCCGATCCTCGCCGGTCTGACGTGCTTCCTGATACCGCCCGATGAAGAATATCCCGTAGTCGGTGCCAGCCGCGATAAGGAGCGCTGTCAGCAGACTGACGGTGAAATGGGTAACACCAATGATCTCGTGGTGGCCAAGATATGCAACGATTCCTCGGGCCACCTGCAATTCTATGCCGACCACCAGCAACAAAACAATTACACTGATAAACGAACGGTAGACGAGGAGCAACATAATAAAGATCACGGCGACGCTTACCACCGTGATTGTGTTGACCGTCCTGGCGGCGCTGTGGTTGATATCCGCGGCAATCGGCGCAGGGCCGGTGACATACGCCTTGACCCCCGGGGGCGCCGAAGTCTGCGCGACGATGCGCTGGATGGCTTCGACCGATTCGTTGCTTAATGGCTCACCCGGGTCACCGGCGAGAGTCAATTGAACATATGCAGCCTTGCCATCGGGGCTTTCCGCGGCGGCCCTTGTGAGTTCATCGCCCCAAAAATTCCGAATGTACTGCACATGCGTCGGATCGTCTTGGAACTGACGAATCAAACGATCATAGTACCGGTGAGCCTCGTCGCCGAGGGTTTGCTGACCCTCCAAGACGATAACCGCCACACTGCCGGAATCAGATTCCTTGAACACTTTATTTATGCGTTTTGCCGCTATGAAGGTCGGCGCATCTGTGGGATTCAGCGATACTGAATGCTCACTCTCGACCTGCTCCAGTGAGGGGACACCGATACTCAATGTGACCATGATCGCCAACCACGCCAAGATGATGGGCACCGCAAATCGATGGATCGTCCGCGCTACCGATGGCTGACTGTTGCTCAGCTGATGGTTGCTCATGTGGCCTTCAGGATGCAGGAAACAAAGGAACTCGCTTCATGCCTCGTGACCTTCTCGGCTTTGACCGAGCCGTCCACCAAGATGCGGCAGCCGATGCTGTCACTGTCACCCTGCGCCGCGATACTTCCGAGGCTCGCAGCCGCGGTGATCGGGAAGTCCAACGACCACGGCAGGCTTACCCACTCAATAAATTGCGGCTCTCCATTGCCGTCGAAATAGCTGATGTGGGCCACAGTCCCTGGGGCTCCGAAGATCTCGTAGGTCAGGTGCTTAGGATTGAAAGGTCTGGCCGCGTCGGTCCTGGTGTCACCATATGAGACGGACTTCTCAGAGCCGAAGATGCCGCGCAGCTGCGACACGGTCAATCCCCCGGCACCGATCACGACCAGTACGACCAGCGGAATCCACATCCGCCTCAGAAGCCTGAAAACCGCAGACCCCCGATTCCGCCGATTTTTTCGGGATTCACGTTGTGCTCGGGGTTCAGGTGAAGACGGGCGGGCGCGTCGCAGCAGATTGGGTCGTCGGCCAGACGGTTCGCCAGCGTCTTGGTGCCCCGCGGCGGCGACATCGGAGGGGGCTGACTCAAAGTCGGGCAGACTGCCTTCGGAGACCGCACCCACCCTTTCACCCTTTCCGCCCCTGGCGCCATGCCGGTCCGAATTGCAACTAGACGTTCGGCGCGACACCTCACGTTACAGCGAAAGCGGTGCACGTCACAGGCTAGTTCGGCGGTCACCGCAAAGGAGCAGTGCCTCATCTCCAAGCCGTATTCACCGCACTGGCCGCCGGGGCCAGCGGGCAGATCGTGTGGGCGCGGCCGCACGCACCCTCGACGCTATGCCAATCAACCACCGAGACAATGAATTGGCCCTCTATCGGATTGACGGCGACGCCACCGGTGCACCCAGCGTCTGGAGTCTGGAGTCTGGAGTCTGGAGTCTGGAGTCTGGAGTCGTTGATCGCACATTTGGCATGGCTGGCGAAGGCGGCCACGCACCGTGGTCGCCTGTCGGATCCTCTGATTCGAGGGGTTCCGATTCACTAAAGCAGCGGCGTGGTGGGATGCTGATGGTCATGGACCACCGCGCGGTCGATCCGACAT
>DAOUZE010000131.1 GCA_030665765.1 Filomicrobium sp. | reverse complement strand
AGCAATGCCGGGACGGTCTCGCTACCAAACAGCGCCGACAGCGTCGCCGGTTGACCGAGGTCGATGGCGAAACCTCCAAGCCAGGTCCCCGCCGGAGCCAGAACGCCCTTCAGCGTCGCATGCGCCGCCACAGCGAAAATTCAGAACCGTCGTCTTCGCACGCATATTGCCGTGGACGCTAGAAACGTCAGCCGCGAGGCGCAACCGCGCGCCAACACCATACCCCCCCGGAACATCAATCCACCAATGACGATCGCGGCCAGCGGCAAGCTTTCACTGTAAAGACGGTGACCGGAGAAATCTACCAATCCGTACTCAATCGCCGCTGTCGAGCCGGCGACGAAAACAGCAAGCGCCATCAGCCAGGTCCCCAGTGCCTAACTACCTTCGGCTTAGGGTCCGACAAGACCGCGCCGCAAGCAGAACCGCGACCGCTGAGCGAGAAAACCGAAGGCCACGCCAATCAGAAGACCAAACACAACGGAAGCCGCAAGCGGCGTCCAACCTTCAAGCCCCAGCTCTTCAAACAACGGCTAATCCATTGCGCATCAGTTGACGCCGAAAGAAGTATCGAGCATGGCATTTTTTTTAGCCCTTACCGCCCATTGTCGACAAAAACGAAAAAAAATTCCACTTCGAGTGCAGTTTTCGCGACCTCCATGCTCCGAAGACCCGCCGCGCACAACACCATTCGGCTTGTCAAGCTGCTCCGGCAACTTTCCACTCCTTTCATCCCGCTGGGCACAAAGTGACCTGCCGCCTCAAAGAGGCGTTGCATTGCTGTGCCAAGCTGCACTACAGGCAAGTGGATAGCGCTGCACACTCGGTCATGCATTACTTTATTACTCAGATCACGGCCACGACTGCAGCGATGACTTGGGCTCTTCGGTGAGTTTGCAAGTGGCTTCGCGGTTCGAGCTCGGGCCGCGTAGGGAGAGGCAACAATCATGCTTTTCGCGGGGCGCTTCAATACCGCCGAACAGGTCGTTGATGCCGACATGCAGCCTGTTGGCGTCATCGACATCGGCTCAAACTCGGTGCGATTGGTCGTCTATGAAGGGCCGCTTCGAGCACCGACACCAGTGTTCAACGAAAAAGAACTTTGCGGCCTGGGGCGTCACATCGCCAGTTCCGGTCGCCTGGGCGACGATGCTGTGAACTGCGCGTTGACGACCTTGCGGCGCTTCCGTGGCATTGCGGATGTGCTCAACGTTAGCATCCTTAAGGTGATCGCCACCGCCGCTGTGCGTGACGCCAAAGACGGCAAGAGCTTCATCAAAGAGGCCGAAAAGGTGTGCCGCGTCCCGGTGCAGGTTCTAACCGGCGAGGAAGAGGCGCGCATATCGGCACAGGGCGTCATGATGGGTGTGCCCGACGCCGACGGCATCGCCGCCGATCTCGGCGGCGGCAGCGTCGAACTGGTTGATATCAAGCAAGGCAAGATCCGCAAGACGGTAACGCTTCCGCTCGGCGGACTACGCCTGATCGACATGACAGGCGGCAAGATTGAGAAGGCGGCCGGAATTATTGATCAAGCCCTTGCGGAGGTCCCCTGGATAAAAATTGGGCGAGGCCGGACGTTTTACGCCGTCGGCGGCACTTGGCGCGCGTTCGCAAAAATGTACATGGCAAGCTCGGACTATCCCCTGAATGTCATGCACGAGTTCGACCTGCCGTCAGAGGAGGCCTTGGCTTTCGCCGAGAAACTTCGCAAGTCGAAGCGTCTCGCCACACTCCCGGGGAATTTCGAAATTTCCAAGCCGCGCAAAGAGGTGCTTCCTTACGGTGCACTCTTGATGGAGCGGCTACTGCCGAAGGTAAAACCCCACTCCGTGCTGTTCTCACTGTTCGGAGTGCGCGAAGGCATCTTCTACTCCCTGCTCGACAAGGAAGAACAAGCCAAGGATCCGCTCCTCAGCTACTGCAAGCGACTGTCGGAACTCTATGCAAGAAGCACCGAACATTCTGAAGAGCTCTGCGCTTGGACAGACCAACTTTTCACCCATCCGGAGCTGAAAGAGACCGACGAGGAACGGCGCCTGCGTTACGCCGCGTGTCTGATTTCTGACATTGGCTGGCGTGCACATCCCGATTACCGCGGCGAACAAAGCCTCGACGCCGTTGCGCATTCCGCCCTCAGCGGCATCGACCACCCAGGTAGGATTTTCCTCGCACTCTCGATCTACTTCCGCCATGCCGGGCGCGGAGAATTGGAGGGTGAGAAGCTGTCTGTTCGCCTCCGCAAGTCGGCAAGCAAACACTCATTGAGGCGCGCCCGGATCATCGGCGCTGCGGTGCGCGCGGCCCATATGCTGTCGATCGGAATGCCAGGAAAAATCCTCGACACAGAATTGACTTATGAGGACGACACCCTTGTTTGGAGCATTCCTAAAGCGCACGCCGCACTCGATGGTGCGCGTTTGCGCCGACGCTTCACGACACTGGCGGGTCTTATCGATTGCGCCGGAGAACTAGAGTTCACATGATCGCCGAAAAAAGCAATAAAACGCATCGAAATAGGCGTTCGACCTCGTCGAGTGCTCAGGCTTGCCACAATCTGATAGCATGAAGTCTTATGCAGGGCTGCACAGCTGACCCTCGCGTGTTCTCGAGACCGACAAATGCTCATACATGATCTTAGGGTTCGCTGGTGCAACCGGCACGGCAGGTGCGAACTCGCATCGAGACGCGAGATTTCTATTAGGGGGCACATCAGTGAACGCGGTTGACCCGTACGCGACATTGGGTGTTTCGCGCGACGCTGGTGACGATGAGATCCGGCGCGCTTTCCGCAAGCTCGCTAAGGAGCTGCATCCCGACCTACACCCGCAGGACACGACGGCCGCCGAGCGCTTTAAACGGGTTTCGGCAGCTTACGACATCCTTGGCGATCCCCCGAAGCGTCGTCTCTTCGACTCCGGTGCGATTGACGCCAGCGGCGAGCCGCGCCGCAATCACAGACAGCAGTACGCCAACGCGCACGGAAGCCCCGGAGGTTTCGGTACTGAATTCAGCGGCATCTTCGAGGATTTGTTCTCCGCGCAACACACCCAAAACGGGCATCGCTCCGCCACGTCCGGCCATCGCGGCAGCAACGGTGGCAGCTTTTCCCGGCGCGGACAGGACGTCCGCTACACCCTGGAGGTTGACTTCGTCGAAGCGATCACCGGCGTCAAGAAGCGCGTAACCATGCCCGAAGGCGGTGTCCTTGATCTGGCGGTTCCCGAAGGGGTTTCCAACGGCCAGGTGCTACGCCTGCGCGGCAAGGGCGGTCTTGGCCTTCTTGGAGGTGAAACCGGCGACGCCCTGGTGGAGATCAAGATCCGCCCCCACCCCCGCTTCACACGCGAAAACCTCGACATCCACGCTGAGGTGCCGATCGCCCTGGACGAAGCTGTGCTCGGTGGCAAAATCGAAGTCTCAACCATCGCTAGCCGCGTTCAGCTAACCTTACCCAAAGGCACAGCCTCTGGACGCATGTTCCGCCTCAAGGGTAAGGGCGTACGCAACGCCAAGTCCGGCGAGACAGGCGATCAGATCGTCACCGTGCGTATCGTTATGCCTGACGAAGTCGATGACGAACTGGCCTACTTCTTCTCCCAATGGAAACAAACCCGCAGCTATGATCCCGGCCCGCGTTGAGGCCCTCACGCTTAGCCGCGACGCTTGCGCGTAACGTGCACCTCTGGCGGACCGTCCTTGAGCACGGCTTCCCCGCGTCCGGAAAGACTCGGGTTGGTCATGAAGTAAGAGTGCGCGTTGAAGGGCTCCTCACCGGGCGCCGGTTTGAATCGCGTCGAATTGCCATCCGCTAGGATATGCCAGCTCTGCTGGTTGTCCTTCAAGTTGGCCACCATGATCTGGTTGAGCACTTGCTCATGCGTCGTCGGATTTAGCACCGGCGCCATCGCCTCAACACGCCGGTCGAGATTCCGCGGCATCAAGTCGGCGGAGGAAATGTAGACCGCTGCATTCGGAGACGGTAGCCCTTCACCACGGCCGAAACAATAGATGCGCGAATGCTCGAGAAAGCGTCCGATAATGCTCTTCACCCGAATCCGCTCTGACATCCCTGGCACGCCCGGCCTAAGGCAACAGATCCCGCGCACGATTAGGTCGATTTCCACCCCCGCCTCGCTCGCCTCGTAGAGCGCCTCAATGATCTTTCGATCGACAAGCGAGTTCATCTTCAACCATGCCGCCGCCGGTCGCCCGGCCCGCGCGTGCTCCATCTCTTCATGCAAATGGTCGACGATACGCTCGCGAATGCCATTCGGGCTTGCCGCCATCAGCTCAAGCTTACCCGGTTCGCCATACCCCGTCACGAAATTGAGGATACGGGTTACATCGCGGGCAATGGCAACATCGTCAGTAAACAGCGACAAGTCGGTATAAACCTTTGCGGTCTGCGGGTGATAGTTGCCGGTGCCGATATGCGAATAGGTCACAAGGTCTTTGCCTTCACGCCGAACAATGATGCCGAGCTTCGCGTGCGTCTTCAGTTCGATGAAACCATAAACGACATGCACGCCTGCATTCTCAAGATCGCGCGCCCACCGAATATTGGCCGCTTCATCGAAACGGGCCTTCAACTCGACGACCGCTGTCACTGACTTGCCGGCCTCCACAGCGTCCTTCAAGGCTTCAACGATGGGGGACTCCTTCGACGTCCGGTAGAGCGTCCACTTGATCGCCATAACGTTCGGGTCGTTGACGGCCTGGCGCAAATACTGGACCACCACGTCAAATGATTCGTATGGATGATGGACTACGAAATTCTTTGCTTTGATTGTCGCAAAGACGTTGCCTTCGTACTCGCGCACGCGTTCCGGATAACGGATATTGAACGGCTTGAATAAAAGATCAGGCCGTTCCGATACGATCAGCTGCGAGATATCGGAGAACCCGAGCAAACCCTTTTTGATGAAGACAGCCGGCTCCCCAACCTCCAGTCGGTCAATAACGAAACGGCGCAATTCAGGCGCCATGCGTGCAGCAATCTCAAGCCGGATGACATGCCCACGCCGCCGGCGCTTCAGCAAGTTTTCGAAGGTTTGGACTAGATCCTCGGCTTCTTCCTCAAGCTCGATGTCACTGTCACGCAGCACGCGAAACGCACCTTTCGCCTCCACGACAAACCGCGGAAAAAGCTCGGGGATGTACATCCCGACAACATCCTCAACGGGAATGAACCGTATCTCTCCCTTCTTTTCCTGTGACGGCAAAAGTCGAATAAACCGGTCAAGTTGACTTGGGATGGGAACCAGCCCGTTCTGTCGCCGCTCCTTCACCTCGTGGTGCATTAGAACGGCAAGCGTCAGCCCCTTATTGAGGATAAATGGAAACGGATGCGCTGGATCAACCGCGATCGGAGTCAGAATCGGGAAGATATGATTGTAGAATTCCTCTTTAATCCAGGCCAACTCGGTCTCGCTAAGATCGTCCGGACCGACAATCGAGATCCCGTTTGACTGTAGATCTTTTCCAAGAACTTCCCAGCACTTTTGCTTGCGCTCCACCAAGTCGGCCGCAAACGCGTTGATGCGCTTAATCTGCTGCGACGGCGTCAAGCCATCCTGCGACAGGGTTGTCACGCCGTTAATGATCTGGCCCTGAATGCCCGCGACGCGGACCATGTAAAATTCATCGAGGTTCGATGCCGAGATCGACAAAAACCGAAGGCGCTCCAACAAAGGGTGCTGCGTATTGCTAGCTTCCTCAAGCACCCGCGCATTGAATTGCAACCAGGAAAGCTCTCGGTTGTAGTAGCGCTCCGGCCCTTCGGGCACCTTCATCCGCGTAGCCTTGCCGCTGATCGTGCGTTTCGCAGCCGGCTTCTTAACCGTCTTGTCCTCGGATGGGCGCCGGGCTGCCGTCATTTCACCTCTCCTCGATCTACCGGCACGCGTAATATGAGATCAGACGTTGCCCGGTCGCAATAGAATGTAATGCCGTACTTGGCTGTGCCAAACAAACGTTGCAGTGAACTAAACGCCTGATTAAGTAAGACACATTTATGACTGTTGGCTCGCCTCAAGAACCGGTGCGCCGGTTCTCAAGATTCTTCAGGGCCGTTTGCGCGAGCTGCTTCGTAATACGACGGCGCATCGCCAAACCGAGCCGGTCTACCTCAGCTGCAATCTCGTTCGCCGCGGCCATCGACCGCTCCATACGCACCACGAGATAACCGATGACATCCGGTTCAACCGCCAGCTGACGGTCTAAAAAAAGCTTCACGAGCACGGCCTGCAGCAAAGCTTCGTCGGGCGGCGCGATTTGCGCGATCGGCAACGCCCTAACCCGGGATCGCAAATCCGCAAGCTCGATGGTCATATCTCCCGGCGCCTGCTGCGATGTGAACAAGACAAGTGCCTTACCCTGCCGCGCCATATTGAGCAGATGAAACAGAGCCGCCTCGTCGGCGATGCCTTGGTCAAGATCCTCAACAACGACGGCTCTCTTCGCCGTCGCTTCTTGTACGGCAGCCTCCGAAGCCTCCGCTGCGATCAACCGCACGGCTTGCGTTTTGGCTCGCCACACATGCGCCAGATGACTCTTGCCGGAACCAACCGGACCGACAACCAGCGCCGCGCCATTCGGCCATGCGACAGCCCCATCGATGAGCTCGATTGCCGTTCCGTTCGAGCCGCTGACGAGAAAATCCTCCAACCCCAAGGCGGAGCGGTGCGGTAGATTGAGGACGAGTTGTTGAGGATCCGGTGTCATCTAGCCCTTGAGGGTTGGACCGGCCTTCAGTGTCTCGCCGGTATAGACCGTACTGTTACGGTAAGCGCGTAGGGCATAGCGTACCATGACGCCAACCGAGGTCGCCATCGGCACGGCGACCGGCGTACCGGCGAGCCCGAATAGATAGCTTAATGCGAACAACTCGAAAATAACTCAGACGGTATACAAGCCAATTTTAGGACCAACCACTTTCAGACTCAAGAAGCCAGCATCAAGCGCTTGTCCGCCGAGAAAAACGCAGGCCACCAGAATTACGGGCAGGGTCTGCGGTCAGAATTGTATCAGCGCCAGTACCGTCACGGTGATCGTCCCCAAAATCCACGCCAAGAACGGCACGCAGGCAAGTAGTCCCGTGGCAAAGCCGATCAGCCAGAGCCAAGCGCATAGTAGGTGCCCAATACCAAACACACCAAACCCTGCCAGCGCACGAACGCACCGACCGCTGCATTGATATCCCGACCCATGCGGCGGAGCGGATCCGCATGCTCACGCGGCAACGCCTTGTCCACTTCCGCCAGCATCAGTCTCCAATCGACAAGCGGGTAAAATGAAACCAGGCGCGCGATCAACAGCAGCGAAATGGCCGCGAATACGGTGCGCCCCTGCGTCCACAACGACGACGCAATCCATGATGCTACCGTACCGCTATTACGCGACAACCAATCGAAGGCATTCGGGATCGATCGATCGGCCTACGAAAATGTCTGATCCAGGTTTTCTCCAAGCCAACCCTCGAGGATGGCGTGTAAACGCTGCAATTCACCTGGAAGAATCGCAGCCAACTGACGCACCTAGTCAATCACGACAGGCGCTAGAAAAACAATCAGCAAAGTGAAAAAGACGACCAGACAACCAACGAGGAAGAATGAGCCGATCAAACGCGGTACACTCCAGCGCTCAAGACGGTCCGCGGCGGGATTGAGGCAGCAAGCGAACCCCACCCCAACAACGTAGGGAAGGAGTTTCTCTTTCGACCGGCCGATCAAGAAGAACACGACCACAGCCACCAACAACCAGAAAAACGCCTGTCGCTAGATCTGCATGACGTTGTCCCTTAACTTTCCCGAAAAGCGGCCCCCCGGCGGTTCGTCAATCTCGAGACATGTGCACGATCCAGATGCGCAAATAGGCAAGCAGCGAAGCAACCGTCAAGGTGGCGGTAATCCAAACGAGAGCCAATCGGAGCCCCCCAAGACCGAGCGCAAAAGCTTCATCGGCAAGTACCAGTGCTGCCAGCGAAATCTGCGCAACCGTCGTGACCTTCGAAATCATCAACGGGGCGATCTCCACGGGCCTCGATAGCAGCCATGACAGTCCGACCGCCGCCAGAATGAGGATGTCGCGCCCCACCACCGCGTAGACAAGCCAAGCCGGCAAAACCTCCCGCAATCCAAGCCCGACAAAGATTGAGACGATCAGAAGCTTGTCGGCGAGCGGATCAATATACGCACCCAATTCAGTACGCAGGTCATATCGCCTCGCCAGATAGCCATCCACCGCATCCGAGACACCAGCGATAACAAACAAAAAGAATGCGATCGCGTCTTCGCCGGCAAGAACGAGCCAGAATACAATCGGCACAAGGAACGCCCGGCCGAGCGTGATAAGGTTGGGCACATTCAAAGGCTTTCCCGCCATGATCACCAAGCCTTGCCTTCAACCTCCACCGGCATGGGGAGATAAGAAGGGGCGGCCAAACTAACCCAATTAACGCATTCCCGCAGCGCTGGCCTCATGTCGTCTGTCAGCACCCGTCCCTCAGAACCGCTGCCGTAACACCCAACGGTCGCCGGTATCCTCCAGCGACAGCCCCTGCCGGGCCAGAACGTTGGAAAGCGCACCGCCGCCGCCGGGATAAGAAAGCGAGACATTCGCTCTGCGCGCCGAAACGGCGCCGACGCGAAATCCCTCGACGCCGTAGAGTTCCGATAGCTCACGCTGTAACCGGTACCAATCGCGGGCACTGGTAAACAGAACTTCGATCCTCACCGGCGTCGCCGGCTGGCTCAGCGCACTGATCCCACCCGATTGGCGAGCCTTCAAGGCCTTCCAGCGCCCCTCTAATACACCAAGAGTTACGACGGCGGCCAATTCCATAGCATACGCCGTATCGCCATCGTAAATCCGATAGGCGCGCGACCAAGTTATTGGTCCCACACTGTCTTGACCGTCAACCCGCACTTTCAACAGGCTCGCTGAGTTATCAGTTTCCACCTCCACGACGACCAACTGCTGGCTGCCATATTCGGCGGCAAGGATCCGCATTCCCCGCGCTTCATCTCGCTCAGCCAGCCCCTTAAGCACATCCGCGTGGATGTTCGGCCGCAATTCCGCAACCGTGAGCGGCGAAATGGAGTTCTTCAAATCGAGCGCCTTC
>DAOUZE010000314.1 GCA_030665765.1 Filomicrobium sp. | reverse complement strand
CGGACGATGTGAACCGGCGACACCCCGATGAGGAGCTGGTGCATCACAGAGAAAACGGAAATTGGAGAGGTTCTTTGCTAGGAACAATTGCCAGAATTTTTTTGCTCGTTACGTTGGCATGCACTGTGCCATCAGTCGGCGCATTTAGTTTATCAAGTAAACAAAATGCTTATAAGATTGCACCTGGAGACAGTTTGACCATTACCGTTTTTGGCCATGAAGAGCTGTCTGGTCCATATACTGTTGACGCTGAGGGTTACTTCCAGCTGCCTATCGGTGGCCCATTGCGTGTTGAAGGCTTGACGCTCAGAGAGACGCAAGGTCATTTGAAGGAGCGGTTGGCCAATGGCTATTTGATCGATCCCGAAGTGAGCATCCGCATCGCCGAACTTCGTCCCGTTTATATTATTGGTTCCGTGAAACGGACGGGGAGCTTTCCATTCCGATTTGGGATGACAGTGGCCGAGGTCGTCGCTCTCGCGGGTGGTTTCGGTAGTGAGGCTCAGCTCACCACATCATCGCTTCCTCAACTGATTGCTGCAAAGGAGCGCCTGGCACTCTTGGAGCAGAACCGTCGGGATCTCCTCATTCGATTGGCGCGCACTGATGCAGAGCTGTCGCATGATGAAAGACTCGTCCTTCCGCAACAACTCAAATCGGACAGAGATCCTCGCGTGTTGTCAATGATCGCGCAACAACAAGCAGTGTTGCTGCAGTTTAATGAACAATACCATCGTAATTTGGAACTGATTAAGAAACAGAGGCCTCGAATCGAAGCCGAGATTGATGAGCTTAAGAAAGAACGCAAGGCGGCAGTGCGCCGGTTTGAGCTCGCCAGTGACTATGCGAAAATACAAGACAAGCTAAAAAGTAAGGGATGGGCACGGGCGACCACGGTCTTAAGCGCTCAAACCTCAGTCGCCCTAAATGAGGGGACAATAGCCGCGATCGATGGAAAGTTGTCGAGCTTGTCCCAATCCCTAGGAAATCTCGAACTTCAGTTGCAGAGAGAAGAGAATGAGCAGATGCGGCGGATTACAAATGAGAAACAAAGTATGCTAGCCAAGCTCAATGAGATTGAAGTATCCTTGCCGCTTGCTGAGAATCTTGTCGAACTGAGGCAAGGCGAAGTGAGTGGCGACGTTTATTCGAACCAAGACGTCGTATATAGAATTTATCTCATTCGCAAAACAAACCCAAAAGGTGAGCGTCCTGAGGTTGAATTGTTGGACAGCGTCTCCCCAGGAGATATCCTCGATGTGCGTGTTACAATGCCAGGGCGAACTAATAATGTCTCGGCTCTGAAAGGATCTAATTTAAAGGGATCCCAGTCACTGGCATCAAGCCAATGGATGCGGTAATCCCCCGTGATCTTCGCGATTGCAGAATGCAAAAACAATATTGTGCCGGCTAGAGCAAGAAGAATGTCCGAGGGCGAATTGTGGCATGCTGAATTGCGTTTTTGAAAAGTGAGAAACGCGTTTCGATCATGCTGCGGTCGCATTTGGGACAACGTCGCATAGGCCGGTTGTCTAGGAATGGTCCGCCCCGTTCGCAGTGCCAGTTTCTAAGGAATCTCTGAACAGGGCGATTTCAATCACGAAGTCGGATGATGCAGCGCGGTTTTCGATGGCGTGGCTGCTCAATAGAGCGTGATTGGCCGGCTGCACTGGCGCCTCTCCCATAGATCAGGCGCAACTCAGCCGTCGTCTCGCCAGAAACAGGTTGGCCAGTGCGAGCAGGGCGAAGACTTGCGCGCCGTTCTTTTCGATGCCGCGATAGCGAACCTTGCGATAGCCGAACTGGCATTTGAGAACCCGGAACACATGCTCGACCTTGGCGCGGATCGCGCCGTGCCGCCGGTTGCGTCTCTTCTGTGATGACGACAGCCGCCGCCGCGATTTTGGCTTCTCCTTCACCGCCCAATAGACGCCTGCCCGACGCGCCGCACGCTTCTTCTTCTCGTTCACATAGCCCTTGTCGGCAAATACCGCGCGATCATCCTCGCGAATGAGATTGTCCATCACCTTGGCGTCGTGAACCTTGCCGGTCGTGACGCCTGCGGTGTGAACGAGGCCGCTTCTCGCATCGACGCCGATGTGTGTCTTCATCCCAAAATACCACTGGTTGCCCTTCTTCGACTGGCTCATCTCGGGATCGCGCTTGCCGTCTTTGTTCTTGGTCGAAGGCGAGGCTGCGATCAGCGTCGCGTCCATGATGGTTCCGCCACGAAGCAGCGCGCCCTTGTCTTCGAGGTGCGCGCTGACCGCCTCGAAAATCGCCTTCGTCAGATCATGGGCTTCAAGCAAATGACGGAAGTTGAGGATTGTCGTCTCATCGGGGATCGCGTCACGGCCAAGTTCCAGTCCAGCGAACGCGCGCATCGACTGGATATCGTAAAGCGCTTCTTCGGCGCCCGGATCGGACAACTGGTACCATTGCTGGAGAAAATAGATCCGCAACATCACTTCGAGCGGATACGGCCGTCGTCCATTGCCGGCCTTGGGATAGTGCGGCTCGATCAAACCAAGCAGCGTCGCCCACGGCACGACGGCGTCCATCTCTCCCAAGAACCGTTCGCGCTTGGTCTGCTTCTTCTTATGCCGGTGATCAAGCGTCGCAAAGCTCAGCTGCGTCATGACAAGGCACCCCCTCGAATCAACGCATTGAGTGTGCCACGCTTCGCGAGTTGTTCAGGGGTTCCCTAAGTTGGAACCCGGCTACCATTAGCCAGCATCTTCGCTGACCGGGGCGCAGCGTAGGCGACCTCGGACGCTGGCGGTTCTGTCCCTCGGCGCTATGATCCACTTCATTCACCACATCGCTACGCGTATACAGGCCGACGTGCTTGTTAGTGAGCTTGGACGTGATTTGCGAGTTGCCGCTAGTTGTCTCTCGACTGGTGGCACAGGCATTGGAGAATACGCGCCGAAGGGGGAACAGCAATCACTCAGTGCGCTCTTCGAACAGCATGCGATTGGTCTTATTTCAGCGAATGCCAGCGGGTATTTGTTGCAGCTCGATACGGAAACGGCAGTGGGCTTGGCTCAGGCGCCAGATTTCGTCATTCGTATGGACGCCAGGCCTGGACAATTCGTTCTCCAAGATGATCCCGTCATGACACTCGCGAAGCGAGCTGCCGAAAATGAAGTTTCAAGCGCTTTAACTGAGAAGCTCGAAAGACTCATCGTGGTGGGGGCGCGCCGTACTCCCGAAGCGTCTGTCGAATTCGAAATCGATGCGCTCGTGGAAGTGGCGTTGAGAGCGCTCTCGCCGGGCATCAACGACACCTTCACGGCAACGACATGTGTCGATCGCCTGAGCGACGGTTTGCGGTGTCTTATGCAGAGGGACAGCGAGCAGCGCGTCGTCCGCGACCCGGACGGAATTGTCCGTTTCGTGCACGCACCTGAGCCCTTTTCGCGCTATCTGTCCAAGGCATTCGGTCCCATATGCTATGCCGCTGATGACAATCCGATGGTGCTGGAAAAGTTGCTGCATTCAATCGAACGCTTGCAAGAGCGGGCAAGTGACCACGAGCAACAATATTTGTTAGAGAAGCAGGCCAACGTCATTCGTAAGAGCCTTCAGGAGTCGGATACACGACCCTAGACCATTGTGGCCGCGAGTGCAGTCCGGTCCCGGTGCGGACACCGGAAGCTTTGTCGGAGTTTCAATTGATCGCATCTGGTTTTGACTTGGCACCCAAGCCGGACGCGTGTCGCCTACTGAGGCGCGCAGGCCTTATTGTTTAGCAAAGTCCGTTTTGAATTGATTGAGTTTGCCCGCGCCCAACTTACGCTCTCTACCGCCACCTAAGACAACCACCTCAGTTTTCGTCAGGTGCTTCGGTGACACGAAACTCCTTCGAGTCTGCTTGGGTGGGAGGCGAGCCAAAATTCTCCTCCACGACAAGTCCTCGACGAAGCAGTTCTCTTATCGCTGCCGCCCGAGACGGCAATCGGTTTTCAAAGCGCCAGCTGTCGATCGCCTCTAACTCTTCATCATCGAGCATGATCTGGATTTTCGCTGTCCGCTTCGGAGGACGATCGGAAACCATGGGTGACCCTCCAATTTACAAATCAACACCACTTACGTATGTGACGTCATGTACGGATCAACCGCAGCCTACGATAAATACTGAAGTGCGGTCACGACTGGGTGTTACGCAGCTTCGTGAACAACACGATCCAACGCATGCTGCGCAACACTAGGCTCAACCACCGCCTCCATATGTTAAGTACATGATTTTACTTGTAATTATATGAGAAGGTG
>DAOUZE010000447.1 GCA_030665765.1 Filomicrobium sp. | reverse complement strand
TCTAGCGGCACTTTGCGTGTGACGAGGTCGATCGCCTGGATGCCGTTGGTGCCCTCATAAATCGGCAGAATACGCGCGTCGCGATAGTATTGGGCAGCCCCCGTTTCCTCGACGAAACCCATTCCACCATGCACCTGCACGCCAAGCGAAGTCACTTCACAGCCGACGTCGGTAGAGAACGCTTTTGCCACCGGCGTCAGCAGAGCGACGCGGGCTTGCGCCCGTGACCGCGCTTCAGGGTCCGCCGCTAGACGCGCTATGTCAGTTTCCCGCGCAGTGATCAGGCAGATCGTCCGAGCCGCATGTGTCATCGCCTGCATGGTCAGCAGCATCCGCCGCACGTCCGCGTGCTCGACGATCGCCACTGGACCTGCCGCACCATCGGCGCCACGCCCTTGACGTCGCTCGTTCGCATAAGCAACCGCCCGTTGCGTCGCCCGCTCCGCGATCGCAACACCTTGCACACCGACAGCCAGCCGAGCCGCATTCATCATGATGAACATCGTCGCCAGACCTTGATTCTCCTGGCCGATGAGGTAGCCGACCGCACCGTCTTTTTCACCGTAGTTCATCACACATGTCGGGCTAGCGTGAATGCCAAGCTTCTGTTCCAGTCCCGCGCACACCACATCGTTTCGATCGCCCAGCGTCCCATCGTCGTTGAGCCTCCGCTTTGGAACCAGAAACAGCGAGATCCCGCGCGTTCCCGGAGGCGCATCCGGCAACCGCGCCAACACGAGGTGGATGATGTTCTCCGCCAGGTCATGTTCCCCATAGGTGATGTAAATCTTGGTGCCGAACAACCTGTAGGTACCGTCCGCCTGAGCCTCTGCCCGTGCCTTAAGAGCCGACAGGTCCGAACCCGCCTGCGGTTCGGTCAGGTTCATTGTTCCCGACCACTCACCCGAGACGAGCTTCGGCAGATAGCTCACCTTCAACTCATCCGATCCACCAATGGAGATGGCATCGATAGCCCCCTGCGTCAGCAACGGACACAGTCCAAACGATAGGTTGGCTGCGTTCCAAAACTCGCATACCGCCATCGACACCACCTGCGGCAAGCCCTGGCCGCCATATGCCTGCGGACAAGGCAACGCGTTCCATCCGGCGGCGGTGAACTGCTGATAAGCCTCCACCCATCCATGGGGTGTTGACACCGCTCCGTCGATGAGCTTCGAACTCTGCTCGTCGCCGGTCCTGTTCAATGGATCGAGCAATTCGGACGCAAATCGACCGGCTTCGGTCAACACCGCCTCTATGATCTCGCCATCCAGCCCCTCGTAGAGCCCGCTCTCAAGCAGCTCATCGAGCCCGGCCGCAGACTTGAGCGCAACCAAGATATCATTTACAGGTGCTTGATAAGCCATAACATTTTGGCCTCCCGATAGGGCCCCGGCGAGCCAAGCCCTCCGGACACCCAGTTTTTTTGTTGGCAGCCACCAAAGCACAGCGCTTTATGTGGAGCAATTTGAGACCAGGCAAGCACCTCGGAGATCAGATGGAGATCCTAAAGGCCGATGCTGCCGCAATCGCCAAGGCCGCCGATATCATTCGTAGCGGCGGCCTCGTCGCCATGCCCACCGAGACAGTCTATGGCCTTGCCGCCGACGCGACCAACGGCCAGGCCGTCGCGCGCGTATTTGAAGCCAAACGGCGACCACGGTTCAATCCCCTTATTGTCCACGTTCCCGATGTGGCATCCGCCCGCAAGCTAGGCGTCTTCAGCAAAGAAGCTGAACAGCTTGCCAATGCCTTCTGGCCAGGACCGCTAACCCTCGTTCTGCAGTGCCACCCAGATGCGGGCATCAGCGAGCTCGTGTCGGCCGGTCTCCCGACGCTGGCCTTGCGTGTTCCCGCCCACCCAGTCGGACAAGCACTATTGCAGGCAGCCGCGACACCAATCGCTGCACCATCGGCGAACCGTTCAGGCCGGATTAGCCCGACGACGGCAGCCCACGCGGCGGCTGATCTAAAAGGCAGCATTGATCTTGTGCTTGACGCCGGAGCATGTGAGGTCGGCATTGAATCGACCGTGATCGATTGCAGCGAGCAGAGCCAAAGTCCTCCAATTCTCCTCCGGCCTGGTGGGATCTCAGCGGAATGGATTGAAGGTGTTCTTGGCGTACGGCTACAATCCACACAAGCGAAGCCCGACGCCCCACGCTCACCGGGTCAGCTCTCAAGCCATTACGCGCCACGCGCACGCGTACGGCTCAACGTCGTCGCCCCGGAACCGGGTGAAGCCCTGCTTGCATTCGGCCCTCAGATCCCACCGCACTGCGGCCCCATGATCAACTTGAGCGAGACACGGAATCTTCGCGAGGCCGCCGCGAACCTGTTTGCAGCCTTACGTGCGCTTGATGCGGAAGGCTGCCGCTCAATTGCCGTTTTACCGATCCCCGGTCAGGGCCTTGGCGAAGCGATCAACGATCGCTTGCTCCGCGCGGCTGCCCCGCGGCCTTGAGGACCGCTGAGCAGGCGCCTCGTCCGCGGTGCCCTTAGCCAGTCAGACCTGCGGAGGGCCGGCACTGACGGCGTGCAAATCCCTGTCGACGTTGGCTGCTTGCGACCGCCAGCTCGAGCCAATCCAATCGTCTGTGCCAAACAGCCAGTACCCGAAACGATTGCGCCTGTGATAACGCTGAACCGTGGCGCGATACATTCCGTCCACGCGCTCGGAAATTAGGTCGAGGCGATGTAACGGCAATTCGCTGTCCTGATCGACTTGCGCCAGCCGCGCCGAGATAGAGTTCAAATC